>JABDKK010000133.1 GCA_013002265.1 Candidatus Nitrosopumilus sp.
CATTAACTCAAACTACCGAGGGACACATTGTTTTGGCAATTGTAATTGCAATGTGTGTTTTTCATACTGTTAATGGGATTAGAGTAATGCTAGGACATGGAGGAGTTGGTGTTGGTAAACCGGCCAGACCTGATTATCCATATGATCCAGCTTCACAAAATTACAGACACAAAATAGGAATTTACTCTGCCATAGTTCTTGCAGCAATTGCAATGATGTATGGTCTTGCAGTAATGTTTGGTGAATAAAATGAGAGAAAGTACAATAATGAAAATTCACTACGGGACTGCCTTAGCGGCCGTAGCCTTGGTAGCAGTTCATATTCTCATGCGTCTTACGCAGGGATTTGCAGAATCACTTGAGTTTGAGAGTGTTTTGGCCAATTACAAATTCCTTCCATATGCTCTAATGCTAGAATTAATTTTGATCTTACTTTCAATTCACGGATTCAATGGACTACGTGTAATTTTGCTGGAACTAAAACAAGGACCAACATATGAAAAAGCAGTCTCTTATGGCTGCGTTGCAGCAATGGTTGGATTAATAGCATACGGTTCAAGAACAATTATTATGACTTACATGGGGATGGTATAGAAATGGCCCAAATATCTGACATTGCAAAGGAGCAAACATCAACACCTCTATCATCTCCAAAAACAATTCTTCTTAGAATTTCAAGGTACAATCCTGAACATGACGAGTCAAGTAGATTCATGGAATTTAATGTTCCATACCAGAGATGGACAACTGTGCTAGAAGCAATTCTTGAAGTCAAAAAACACTTTGATCATTCAGTTGCAGTAAGATACTCTTGTAGACAAGCAACTTGCGGTTCTTGCGGTATGATAATTAACGGCAAACCAAGACTAGCATGCTTTACAAAAATCAGCGAACTAAACTCTGATGTGGTTACAGTTGAACCAATGAACAACTTCCCAATCATTAGAGATTTGGCAGTAAAGTTTGAAAAATTATTTGAGTCCCATCAAAAAATCAAACCATATCTGGTAAGAGATGATACTGAGTTAGAAACAGATCAAAAAGAGTTCTTGCAATCTCCTGAAGAAGTAGAACAGTATATCCAGTTTGCAAACTGTATCAAATGCGGTTTGTGCAATTCTGCATGCCCTACAATGGCAACTGACTCTTCATTTGTAGGACCGCAAGCATTGGCCCAAGCATATCGCTATGTTGCAGATAGCAGAGACAAGGGCAAGGATTCTAGATTAAAAATAATAGATGAATCTCACGGAATTTGGAGATGTCACTTTGCTGGCTCTTGCAGTCAGGTGTGTCCAAAAGGAGTTGATCCTGCAATGGGAATTCAACTACTTCGAGGATATTTGTTAGGTTTTAGAAGTTAACCCGATTTTTTTGGGTTTGGGCTGTTATTCACCTGATTGTTAATTTGCTCAGCCATAAAGTGATTTGAGACGTTTACTTTAACATCATCTACGCCATCTACTTTCAATAAATTGTCATGAATATCTTGGCATATCTTGAAACCAAATACTGCTGGACAAAATGGACTTGTTAGGTGCAAATCAACTTTAACATCGCTGTTGCTGATATCAACCTCATCAATTAATTCTAATTCAACAATTGATGTGTTAATTTCTGGATCTACAATCTTTGATAATTCATCGAAGATTTTTACTCGAAGCTGTTTGATATCTTGGCTCATGTGGGCAAAAGCGTCGATGCTATATATAACCATTATAGAACCATTGATGATGTATCGGTCACGTCTTGATACTGATTTGAGTGATATTACTTTAGATTATGTTTCATCAATTAATGATGATTCTCAGATTGCACTTTATGATATTCTTGGCAGTCAAGCTCACACATTGATGTTGCATCAACAAGATATTATTACAAAAAACGATGCAAAGAAAATTTTATCTGCATTGGAGAGTTTGAAGAAAGAAAAATTTGATAGCTCGTCCGGTGCTGAAGATATTCATGAACTAATTGAATCACTAGTAATCAAAAAAGCTGGGATGGCAAGTGGTGGCAAGATGCATACTGCAAGATCAAGAAACGATCAAGTTGTGTTGGATATTCGAATGAAGATCAGAGATGATATCAACATTATTTGTAGTTGCCTGCTTGATACCATTGAAGCCCTTATTTCCGTGGCTAGAAATCACCAAAAAACCATAATGCCACTGTACACTCATCTCCAACAAGCTCAAGCTGGACTCTTCTCTCACTATCTAATTGCACATGCTGATGTTTTGTCTCGTGATTTTCAAAGACTATACCAGACATTTGATAGAGTAAACCAAAGTCCATTGGGGGCTGGACCTGTTGGTGGAACTAGTATTCCAATTGACAGAGAAGTCACTGCAAACCTGTTAGGCTTTGATGAATTAGTTGAGAATTCAATTGATGCTACAAGTACACGTGATTTTGTAGCAGAATATGTGTCAGTGCTTGCAATTTTGATGACTAACCTAAGCAAGATTGCAGAGGACTTTGTAATCCACCTCTGAATTTTCATTCATTGAGCTTGCCGACGAGTTTACATCACCATCAAGTGTTATGCCACAAAAGAAAAATCCCGACATACTGGAATTGACTAGAGGAAAGACTGCTGAAGTCATTGGAACCCTGACTGCAATCCTAACTACAATCAAAGGGCTGGCTTCAGGTTACGGAAGAGATCTGCAGCAAATAAAATCTTCAATTTGGTCCACATCAAAAACGTCTATCAGTACACTACTCATTTTAAAATCATTACTGCTAACACTGAAAGTAAATGAAAAGCAGATGAAAAAAGTTACAGAGTCTAGTAATTTGATTGCACTAGATATTGCAGAAAAATTAGTGCAAGAAGGAATTCCATTTAGAGTGACTCATAAAATTTCAGGAACCCTAGTTCAGCTTGCACATCAATCAAAAAAACCAATATCAAAACTAACAACTACAGATATTAAAAAATCTGTAACTGGAACAAAAGTAGATCCTAAATTGGTCTCAAAAATCATCACTAGCACCACTGTCAGCTCATCTCTAAAGGATAGAAAATCATTAGGATCTTCAGGATATGATGAACAAAAAAGAATGATTTTAGATAGAATTCAAATGATTAACAACTATAGAACTGATGTATCATCAAGGGAAAACAAAATCAATTCATCAATTACTGATATGAAAAAACAAATTCAACAGATAATCAAATAATAAAGAAGAGTAGCGGGTCTAGAGGGATTCGGACCCTCGACAACCGG
>JABDKK010000145.1 GCA_013002265.1 Candidatus Nitrosopumilus sp.
TCATTTGGGGAAGGCATGACAGTGTAATCCCACTTGGGCATTCAGAATTTTTCAGAGACTGTATTGGGAATTCACAATTAAAAGTAATAGATGATGCAGGACATGCTCCATTTGCTGAAAAACCAATTCAAGTCTGCAAATTGCTTAGAGAATTCTTGTTGTGAAGCAACAATATGAACAGCAGTATCAGAAGTTATAGAATGAGATACAATCTTTCTAACTTTATACATTTTCAAATACAGAATTCTTTGACCTATTTTTTAATTAGTTCACTTCTGATGGTTTTGCTAACAGACATGTAAATCTAAAACCTCTGTTTGTGGAGTTTCTTTCCATTATGTTCAATAGTTCTTATCAATCTTTTCTGTCGTAGACTGCTAACAACCGCTCTTACATATGGAGTATCTTTATTGATTTTTGTTGCAATTCCTTCATTTGTGATTTCATCTTGACATAGAGTAAAAATAGTATCCCCCGTTTCACGCCTAAAATCTGCACTTATCTACGTTATAATTTCGATTTTGTTTAGTTTTTGTTTTCTACAAAATCATATATTTTTTGTATTCCTTGAAATTTTATCATCGGCATACCTCTAGAATGAAATTTGGTTATTTTTGAATTTTTTTTAATTATTTCATCCATTTGAATAAAATGATCAGGGGGTTCTTTTAATCCTATAATTAGATGAATGTTAGGATATGACTTGAAACAATAAACCTCAAGTAATCTAACATTAATTGATTTTAGTTGTTTTTTTATACTTTCAACATATGTTTCATCATCTGCAATTACACCTGACGCATAACTTTGAAAAATAAATAAACCAGTTTCATCAAGACAATTACTTACAATTCTTTCAATCAAATCCATAAATGGTTTTTTATTTTTTGGCCACGATAAACTATTAAAATGAATATTTGTTTTTTTTAAAATTTTATTTAAGACTCTGCCTATGTATGGTTTTTTATAAAACCAACGAATAGTTCTATTCCTTAATTCGTTTGGAGTAAAGCTACTAATGTAAACAACGTTGAACTTTTCATTTAGATATTCCTTAAAGTTACTTGCATCATCAGTGATATATCTAAGAGTTGAATTTGATTTTGTGGAACAAATTTTCTCTAATTGACTTTTTAGCACTTTCTGTTCATCTAGATCAATTATAGTTAATTTACAATTATTTTTATAAAACCAAAATTCTTCAAAGGCAGATCCAGCACCAATTGATAATACTGTCTTAGCATTAATGTTGAATCTATTAATTAATTCATTAATTGGTTCATTTGCTAATTCAATATATTTTTGTATGTCAAATATTGAAAAAAATTTTTCACAGTCAACTTCAAATGAATTCATAACATTAATAATTTCATATATGTATTAATAATATTCTTTGAATGGTTATATCTGATAGCTATGTTTTATTGTGGACCTCAATTGCCAAATCTTAGGATTTGAAATTAAATTAAAGAAAATTAACGAGATACATGAAAAACACCGATAATAGGACGTACCTAACATGATGTGTTTTCCAAACCAATCATTCTACTACGCAGATCCTGCTTCTCGTAAACAAGGTTACATCAAAAAAATATTTTAAAATTACAAATTGTTTATGGTATGCCAAGATTCAATTTTTAATTTAAATAATTTCCTTTTGAAATTGGTTTCTTTCTAATTTCACAAAAGGCATGCCACAATTTATTCCTTATTTGGATATAATTCTGAAATAGCAGGGTATCATGCAAACCGTTACCCTGCGTGAATATGTCCAAAAACCAAACCAACCATCTCTAGTTGGAAGTGAGGCCAAAAACCCTCTTCCAACTGGTGTTAGCTCAATGGATTTGATAGGATTAACGTGGATTTTGTCAGACATGGAGGATAAATAAATGGAAATCCATCAAACATCACATTATGATAATGTAATTAATCAAATATGTCAAGTACATGGCATAAGATTTACAATAATAGTAGACAAAAGCGGAAAAAGGATTGCAGGCGGTTTTAGCAACAAGGCTACGCCGTTAGAAAAAGATGAAAAGAAAATAGATTTCATGGTTATGGAAATTGCATTGGAACTTTCAACAAAGGAGCAATTTGACAACTCATTAAACGACATATTTGGTATTGTCTCATATAGAGACGGTACTACTATTATCTCCATTCCTCATCAAAATGAATGGATCATGTTATCTGTAGAGTCTGAATTAGATCCTTCAAAGATAATCCAAACTGTACGCCAAAATCTAATTCCAAATGAAATCACAAAATGTATGATTCAATGAATATATGTGATGAAAGCAGTAAACTACACAAATTGTAAAAAAATCAATGGTGATTTACCAGATTAACCCTGCTCTAAAACTTATATCGTTTCTTCAATTTGTCCCAATTATCCATCTTTTAAATAATTAAAGATTGAAATTATCTCTTTTCACTTGTATGGGTGATTGTTATGTATGATGATGCTTGGGATGACATGTCCTCAGAATATGATAACTGTGTAGAGAATAATACGAACCCTGTAATTTCAAATTATATCACAGAAGAAATTAAGATTATTGCTAATCTTTGCAAGAAAGTTGTTCAACATGATAAAAAATTCACAATAATTGACATGGGTTGCGGAACTGGTAGAGTGTTGTTTTCGTTGCAAAAAATTCTTGGAGACTCAATCTCCTTTTTTGGATTAGATGCATCAGAATCCATGATTCAATTATCAAAAGAAAAACAAGCAAAATTAACGATTGAAAATATTAAATTTCTAAATTATAATATTACAAATCCCAAGATTGATGAATTATTTGAAAATGATTCAATAAAAATTCCGATGTGTGTGTACAATACTATTGGAGTTATTCCTATTTTCAAGAGGAAGCAATTTTTTGATAACATGCTAAGATTAGCCGGAAAAGATGGGTTTGCATTAATATCTGCATTTAATGGCGATAATTTTGCTTTTGCAGCACCACAAATTTATCATCCAATGAAAAATATGGTAAAACGAATAGATGATGATTCATTTGATGAAGAAAAATTGGCATTCAAAAACAGTCTTGGATATTATAGTCAGTGGTTTAAAAAAAATCAACTAAAAAAATTTCTAAAATCTGAAGTGGAACCTATTCCAATTAAAGTCTCAATTAATGAAAAAACACACGTTCTTGGTCATGTGTTTGTAGATAGGGAATTAGAAAATCATACCTAGATGGAACTTTTTTTAGGTCAAAATTACTCTAGTTATTTCAAATACGCTCTCTTGTTCCACCTGAATTAAAAAAACTTCAAGCCTACAAAAATTTTCATCTTTGCAGGTTTCTTGAAGGATATGCTTCTATTTTCATTTTCTGATATTTATCAATTCGGAAATTTGTTTAGAATTTATACGAACAAAAAAGACAGAATTAGTGCAAAATCTTGCCCTCTAACTATATCCCCAGCATAGCGTGCATGGGGATATAGTTAAGGTAATTATTCTAAGACCCACGTGGAACAAAAAAAATCATAAAAAACTTTTCATCAATAATACGCTGGAAATTTAACAGTCACAACTGCAACTCTGGCCTTTCTTGGGATTGCAAATCTCACAATCTAACAAACATTTGTCTTCAGGACAATAACCACAGAACTGTTTC
>JABDKK010000146.1 GCA_013002265.1 Candidatus Nitrosopumilus sp.
CCCCATAGAACCCATTGTACTGACATTAGACCCATTACGATTAAGGTCATACCAAGTACGTTGACGATGTTCTTTGATCTGGCTAATCCGCCATAAAAGAAACCGACACCTGGGGACATGAAGAGTACTAATGAAGTTGCAGTTAGCATCCATGCTGTATCACCTGTATCAATTTTACAAGGCAACATGCTGCCATCTTCTTCATACCAACATTCGTTAGGGTTTCCAGTGTAAATTCCACTGGTACCTTTAACATATCCGTCCATACCATCAGTAACTTGTTGTGCATATGCCTGAGACATAGCACCAGTTGCTGTAATGGCTACTGCGGCTACAAGTAATAGAGCATACTTGTAGTTCCTAGAATTCATTAAATTTATCGAAATTGAAAATTATTTAAGGGTTGAAGATTAGATAATTTCTAAAAAAGTAAATTATTATATTTTAGTATAATCTGATACTAACATAATAAATCAAAATTATGTCAAGGTGATAATATGAAGGTGAAATCAGGTAACAAACTAGCAATCTTTGATACTTTCAAAACTAAAGGAAGTGATCTTACCGGAGAGGCAAATAGACAGCGTGCAATTATTTTAATTCTTGCAAGTAATGCAAATCCTGCAGAGAGAACCAGAACAGGAATATCTCAAAAAATAGCAAAAAAACATGGAATCACTTGGAAGAATATCTATTCAGGAATATTTCGCGATCTAGATGAGATTCTATTACCAATGAAGATTGCTGAGGAAGATGGCAGATTACCTCTCAAAAGAGGTCCAAAAGCACTGCAAGAGAAAGGAATTCCATACTATCACCTAACAAGAAAGGGGATTTTAATTGCCATGTCAATTAGTGAAATAAAAAATAGAGAAAGTTTACTAAAAGAATTTTTTGCAAATGCTGAATCATCTGAGAAAGAATTTGAGATAATTTTATCTAGCCTATTAAAGACAAGTCCGAATTTCACCTATTCAATATTCCAGAAATATGTCAAAGCATTTTGTGAGAATAAGATTAAGGAATTGCTTCCATTTGATCTTTCAAAACTAAAGGATATTTCAGATGAATCACTAATGATCCAAAAGGAGATACTTTCTGCCTTTGTGAAATTATCAAAGCAGGAAAAAGAAGACGCGATTAGATTTTTAGATAAAATTACTTAGTTTTGTTCCTAGAGCAGGATCACCAAACATTAAAATCAGTTGCCTATTGAGATTGATCGAAATGGGCGGTTCAAAGAATGTCTATGCCTCAGTAAAAGCCTACAGTAAAAGGGGCAAATTATTGACAAAGTCTGATTTTCAAACACTTGCTGAATCTAGAGATTTAGAAGAATTAATGACAAGAATCAAAAATACGGTTTATGCTGATGCAGTAGCTGATGTCCAAAAACCATATACCTCACAAGGAATAGAATCTGCTCTTAGAAGCAAATTAGCTGATATCCATTATTCAATTGCAAAAACTTCTGGAAATTCGGGTGTTTTAGATGCATACTATATGAAATTCATTGTATCAAATCTTAAATTAATTTTGAAAGGTAAGGTATTAGGCAAATCACAAGAAGAGCTTGAAACCCATGTTAATCTTCATGCAGAGGAATTGATTAAACAGCGAGATATTGTAATCAAGGCATTAGTTGCAAAAGATATCGAAGAAACAGTTGCAAGTTTGAATTCTGTTCAGTTTGGAGAAGAGATTGCAAAGGCTGCAGCGTTATACAATGAAAAAAAGAATGTTCAAATTTTTGACACATATTTTGATAAAATTTTATTTCAATATCTAGCAGGAGCCATGAAAAATTATGCGGATAAAGATGCAACAAAAATTGTTGCAATGGATATTGATTTTTACAATATTCTAAGTGTTATTCGAGGAAAATTCTGGGGATTACAAGAAGACCAGATTCAGGATTTGATAATTAGTACAAGTCCTCCTGCAAGAGAATTACTTGGAAGAATGATGGCAGCGGCTTCGGTAAGAGATGCTTTCAATGAATTATCTACTACTAAATACAAAGAATTGGTTCCTCAAGTTGAAAATGAATTAGATGCAATTGCAGAATTTGAGAGAGCATTTGAGATGTTAATTTACAATGCATCTCTGAGATCATTTACCAAGATGTTTAGTTTTGCAACAATTGTAGGCATTACTAAATTGACCGCATTTGAAGTTAGAAATCTTGCTGCAATTGCATTTGCTGTTGAACAAAAGATTCCAACAGAGACTACAATGTCTAAACTTATCCTACCTAAAGAATAGGAATTCTAAAATGTTCAAATTTCCAAAGAAAAAATCCAATGTTTCTCCTGAGATTTTGGTAAGAATGATCTGGGTGAGTTCATTTTTGGCCATGGTTTTTACATTGCCTCCATTAGGAATATTCTTGGGAATCTATTTTTTGAGTGGAAATCTCATAGTTGGGGCAGTAGTAGGATTTGGGGTTCATTTTGTCATATTGGCTTTTTCAGGAAGAATTTCAAAAATATTTACAAAAATCTTGAGCTAAACTATAAGAAGTGAGTTAGGAGAAGAATGTATCATGATGGGAGATAGAGATTTTCGAAGTGTGATTCAAAATACGGTTAGATCTATTGGGAAGGAGCTTGAAATTGAGATTGATTCAGAAAATACTCAAAAGATCCATCTTCAAGAGGTCGTTCAATGTTTAAGACGTTCTTACTATGATAGATTAGAGCCTGAGGAGATTGAGAGAAAAGGATTCAATGATCTGCTGTCAGGATTATTAAGAAAATTGCAGTATGGAAGTGAACCAAAAGAATTTGCCATAGATGAGATACAGCTAAAAGGTCAGGCAGATATGATAGTTGATGATTCTATTCTTTTATTCAGAGCAGCAACAAGTGAATTGGAAAGCCCAAATGCTAATGATGTTTTGTACCTAAATGCATGTATGTGGATTTATGACAAAGATGATGGAATTATTGTTTACATTACAGGCGATAGGCAAGAGACAACATTTTCTCTCACTCGAAATAAGAAGATGTTCGAAGAAATCATTAGAAGAGTTAGAGTATTACATGATCTCCTAAAAGAGAAAAAAGTTCCAATTTTAGAGCCATCTGTTGATTGTTCAGAATGTCAGTATTATGAAAGATGTTTTATGAAAAAGAAGAATACAAAGCAATTATCCCTAGCAGAAATGTTAGGAATGGGCAAGGAAGATTAGTTTAAAGATAAATGAAAAATATTGTAAAGGAAAAATTCCTTTGTTAATCTAGTGGTTCTGGATGTCCTTTACCACGAAGAGCGAAACACACTACTGCTAGTGCGATTGCAACTCCAACTGCTGAGCCAAATGC
>JABDKK010000161.1 GCA_013002265.1 Candidatus Nitrosopumilus sp.
ATCTTTTCGCTTAACATTGGCAGCATCAGCAACATCTTTTAGAGTTCTTGGAGTTTCAGTATCTCTGCATGCAGCATAAAGAGCTGATGCCATAAGGGCTGAAATGGAACGACCACGAACTAGGCCTTTCTCCAGTGCTTTTCTGTAAATGTAGGCTGCTTTTTCAATTACAGAGTCAGAAATTGCTAGTTTGTCTTTTAATCTGTTTAATTCACTAAATGCTTGTCTAAAGTTTCTATCAACTGGTTCATGAACTTGACTTCTACTATCCCATGTTCTTAATCTCTCAATGGTACTCTTCATTGATGCAGTAAGTGGTCTTCCTGATGCGTCTTTGTTAACTGGATTAATTATAGTTGCAAGACCCATATCATGCATTGTAAGTGATGTTGGTGCACCTGCTCTTGCTCTATCTCCATGTTCATCCTGTGTAAAGGATCTCCATTCGGGTCCTGACTCTTGTAGTTTTTCAGTAATTACAAATCCACATTTTGAGCAGAACATTTCACCTGATTCATTATCAGTAACAAGTTTTCCCTGTGCGCATCTAGGGCACATTTCTTTTGTTTTGCTAACCATATGCGATTCTAGGGTACTCCGTAGTTTGGTATTTATGAATCATCAACTTTTTTTACTAATTTTTTAGGCTCAATTTATGCCTAATAATAAGACAGAATAATCAGAATCCTGTAATTATGATGAAAAAGATGAGGTTTTTTTGGCTGATTCTAGTATTTGTTGGAGTGGTAATGTTATTACCAAATGTCTATGCAGAGAAAATTACACTAAATTATGAAGGTGGAATGGACATTGAGATCTCTTATCCTGATGAGATAGTAGCAGGCAGAGAAGGAGTCATTTCAATTCTAGTTAAAAATAATGGCTGGGAAGATAAACAAGATATCTCATTTTTGTTTTCAAACGATGGTAATACTCTTGATGTTGGAAAGTCAGATAGAATAGTCATTGAAAAACTTGCACAGGGTGGATCATATGGGGGAAATATTGATTTGAGAATTCCTAGTGATACAAAACCCGGTATTCATTTTCTTAATTTGAAATACTCTCAAGTATTTGTTGCAAACAATGAAACACCACAACCTGCAATCTTTCATGATATTGCAATTCCAATTACAGTAAAAGAAGATGCCAATGTAAGAATTTATACAAAAATGCCCGAATCAATTTTTGTAAATGCAGAATTTCTTATCGAAGTTGAATTAGTTTCTGAAGATGTTGATATAACAAATGTAAACATAAAGATAATTCCTCCAAAAGATATAGAATTTAGGGGAGAAACATCCCATACATTTTCAAAAATTCAAAAAAATACTCTTGTTGGAATTACTTCACGAATCATTACTCCAACTGAGGAAGTAAATACAGAATACAAATTACCATTTGAGATTATTCTTACATATACAGATGATGTTGGAGAAGAAAAGCAAGACTCTCAAACAGTTTCAGTAATTCTAAGACCTAGAACATTTATGGAGTTGACAACTGATGGTGGAATTTGGATAGGTGATTTTTTTATAGCGCCATATGTTAGTTTGGGAACAATAATTGGAATTCCTGCAGGTGCGATTATTTCCCTATTAATTAGAAAAAATCAAAAATCAACTAAAAAACGTCCAAAAAAGAAAAAAATCTAGGATTCTAGTCGTGATTTTATTGCAGATAGATATTTTTCATTAAACTCATTGAATATCTGAATTTTATTTTGAGCCAAAGCCATTGCTCCAGGTCTACTGTTTACATGTGCTTTAGCAAAATTTTGATTATCTAAAAGTTTTTTGAGATTTTCCTTTGGTTGAGATTCTAAATCAGATAATAAAATCTGAAACTCTTTCTCAAAAATATTCATAGTGTCTGGAATTGCTGGTGGTTGTGCACCAATGATTTCTTTGGTAGTGATTTTTCCAAAAACTTTCTTGTCTAGTTCAAGCAATAGTATAATCAGAAAATTCCCGTATAAATTCAATTTTATTTTTTGCACTAAAAGTGAGTGCACTGCAATCAAAGATTTTATTTTGGGATGATTTTTGAGTAATTTAATGGCTTATTGTATTGGAGAATGTAAAAAATACAAAGCACTCAAACCGTCTGAGATGGGAAGATATGCTGCAGGCCAGAAACGATGCAATTATTGTGAGGTATTTTTAGAATATTCAGGAATTTCCTGTCCTTGTTGCAAAAGGCAGTTAAGATGTCTACCTAGAAGTAGAAAGGGAAAAGAAAAGTATCTATCTCAAGTAGTACAAAAAAGAGAGATTATTGTATAGAGATAGATTTTTTTGTTGAACTTTTGTTGGTTTTGATTTTGGCAGAATTATTTCCAATATGCCATCAGTAAGTTTTGCCTTTACTTGTGATGTGGTAACTTTTTCGGATAATGGAAGGGTCCTATGATATGAGACCTGGCTCCGCTCTTTTCTGAGATAGTTTTTCTTTTTCTCCTCGGACTCTTCCTTATGTTGCCCAGATATCTGTAAAGAATTCTCAGTGACATCTAGTTTTATTTCATTTTTCTTTATTCCAAGAACGTCCATTTTTACTCTGAACTGTTTTCCTTCATCAATTACATCACATGTTGTCTGATTGATTTTTGGTATTGAAACTGGAAAATTTGAAAATACTTTTTCCATTTCTTTTCTAAGATTATCAATTGATCTATCGATATCAATCATCCAGAACTCAGATATGAAGAACTAGCAGGCTTTATTTTGTAATTTTTTGGTAGTTATAAACTGCATTACGACAATTTTTTTATTAAAATCATCATATGAAATTCAAAGTTGGTAATAATTAAGAATCAATTCATGTCTATGAATAATGCTTTATTTATTAGAAAAACGAGAAGTGATTAATGCCAATTCCAGATGAAATAACAGAATTTGTTGAAAAACACATCAAATTGATGATATCACAGACTGAAACATATCTTCCATTCATCAAAGTTGCATTTCCATATTCAAAAAATGTGGCTGATGGTGTTTACAATTTAATCATTGGTAGTGCATTATCTATTTTCATAAATCAATATACAATGAGAATGAAATATCCAACTGCTGAGGAATTTTCCGATTTTGGTAAAATTGCATTAAAGTATAGAGATCAGGTAGACCAGTTTTTTACATAGTTTAAGCCAGTTCGCCTAGAAAATGAGCAGTTTCATTTAGTATCAAAACTGTTCTATCTTTTGGAATATGAAATAATTTTTTTGAACCATTCGAAGATTGGATAATTAGTTTTGAGAAAGGATCTTTGAGTGATTTGTAAAGGACTCCTTTATCAGCAATTGATTGAGACCAATGGGTTCCTTGAACAAAAGTAATTGATTGAAATTTTATCACTTGATATGAATAGACCATTTGTAATTAATTATTAATTATTGCACTCATTAAGGATTTGCCTCCAATTAATGCAGCAAAAGATAATCCAATATTTGCAACTATGTTAATGGCAAGGGTTCCATAATGATTGTTTTCAAGAAGATTTGTTGAATCAAGTGCAAATGAAGACATTGTGGTAAGAGAACCACAGAATCCAACTGCTGCAAAGAGTGAATATCTTCCATCAAGATTCCATTGTTGAGAAAATACAATAAAGATCCCTAGAATAAATGCTCCAAGAACATTGACAATCAAGACGTTGAGAGGCAATGTATTGAAAAGTAACGGTGATTCAGTAATTTTGTATCTCAAAAATGCTCCAAGAACAGAACCTACTGCTAAAAAAACAAATTCCAAGCCTTTCATATAATCAAATCACATCAACTAACATTATTATTGCTATTTGGGACAACCTGATTCCTTTTGTGTCTACTTTATTTTAAAATGGATAGACATGTTCATGGTTTTTATATCCTCAGTATTTTTTTCAGACTAAATGACCCTTAAGCTCAGATGTGAAGATTATGGTTTTGAGTGTGAGTATGTTTTAGATGAAGAAAAAACTCTCGGCCTTATCGAAAAATTAAGAGACCATTTTGAAGAAGAACACGGAATTGATTATACTGTAGAAGCAGTTACTCAAATGATTACAAATCGTGGTCATTCTTTAGAATCAATCAAGAAGTAAAATTCTTTTAAAAAAATTATTTTTCATTTTTAACATTTAATACAAAGTGTGTTGTATTTGTAACAAGAATTTAATTAATTGAAAAATTCGAGGAAAGTTTAGTATCTAAAGGAAAGTTTTCAATCCAAATTTACCTGAATCAAATTATTTTTATTTTATAACCACCTATTGAGAGTAACAGTGGTAGAAAATTATTCAGATGATTATGATGTCAAGTGTAAACTAGCCGCTTGCAAAACCTACCCTGCAATAACAGATTCTGAA
>JABDKK010000169.1 GCA_013002265.1 Candidatus Nitrosopumilus sp.
ATGCCTGATATGCCTAGTCATCAAGACAAGATGTGGATTGGACTTTGGAAAGAAAATGCCCCCGAACTACGTCAGCGTGTAGTTGGGTGGCGTAAACAGAGTGCTGTAACTCGCATTGAAAAGCCTAGTAGATTAGAGAGGGCAAGAAGATTAGGATACAAGGCAAAACAAGGAATCATAGTTGTCAGGATGAGAGTTGGAACTGGTGGTATGAGAAAACAAAGACCTACTGGTGGGAGAAGACCAAAGCATCTTGGTGTTACTAGAATCAAGGCAGATGATGACATGAAAACAGTTGCAGAAAGAAGAGTTCTTGAACGATATCCAAACTTGAAACTTTTGGGATCATATTTTGTCTACAAAGATGGAATGCATTATTGGTTTGAAGTGATTTTGGCAGATCCTGCTCATCCAAGAATTGCACAAGATAAAGAAATAAACAATCGAATATCTCACACCGCATAATTGAAAATAATATTTTTAATATCTCTAGTATTACTATTTACAATTCCTCCTGCCTACTCACAACTTTTGTCTGACAGCACAGGCTTGTTAAATCGACTTGATGTTCAAACAGGTGGACGCTCATTTGAAGTGGAAACCATTTCAAATTTTGATATTACAAATTATGAATTTAATGCTGATGAGAAGAAACTAGTTATTTACATTAATGCTGGATTGGAAAAAAGTTTAACAGATATTTTGATACCCAAAAGTCTTTTGGATGGAAATTTTACATTTTACTTAAATGATCAAGAACTCTTTCCCAAAGTTCGCAGTAACGAAGAAATTTCTTTTGTAAATATGAATTTTACAGGTATTGGCAATCACACTCTGGCAATTATTGGCACATCTTATCTTGATGGACTAACAGAAGTTGATGAATCTGAAATTATGGAAACTGAAAAGTTAGAAAATAAAGAAAAAAAAGGTGACTCTGTTGTATGGCTTGCAACTGCAATCATAATTGCTCTAGCTTCAATATTGTTAATTGTTATTCTTAAAAAAAGAAAATAATCATGGATAATCCAAAAGTTGCTTTGATTGGTGGCTTTGTGATTGTGGTTGCCCTGTCAATTGCACTAGTTTTGATTTGAAAATTTAATTTTCGTTTAGTAATTTTTGAATCATTGCATCAATATGTCCTGACTGTCCAAATGACACATCTCTAAGAATTCCTTTTCTGTCAACTACTATTGCGGAAGGAGTTCCCTGTAAGGAAAATTTTTCAAATGTTTCTGCAGAGTATTCTTTTGATTTCATGTAATCTTTGACTCTTTGAATAATTTGCTTTTTGTATTCTTCTGGCTGTGAGTCAAAATCAGGAATCTGCGGATAAATAAACTGCATAATTTTTTCTTGATTTACTTCTCCTGATGTCTTTACTAGATTGTCCATCCCAACTGGAAATGGAATTTTATAATTCAACTTGTTTCCATCTTTTAGCTGTCCATACATGGAGAGCGCTTCTTTTGTTTCCCCAATTACTTCCCCTGTTTCTAACAATAATTTCAAATTATCCAAAGTATTTTTATCAAAATCTTCAAAAGCAGTTGCCAAGCCCAAAACACGAACTCCTTCGTCTTTGCATTTATTGTAAATATTGATTGCCTCAGGAATTGCATGCATAAAGCATCCAGGACAATTAACTTGAAAGACTTCAAGCAAAACAATATGATCTTTTTCTTGATCAAAATTAGTTGGTGCTCCTTGAACCCATTCTGAAACTCCAAAATTTGGTGCTTTTTGACCAATAACTGCACTCATATCAAATTATGATGTTTTTTCTATTAAATAGATAACTCTGAAATTTTTGAATTATTATCGAGTACCCTAATATATGACACAAAAAATTTCAAAACAAAATGCAAGCAGTTACTGAAGATCGATTGGCCTTACTTGCTGAGATGGAATCAAAATATGAACAAAAAGATACAGAATATTTTGTTTCACTTTTAGAACACCCTGATTATGTTATTCGAACAAGAGCTACATGCATTTTAGTTGATTTTGGTGGCGAAGATAAGGTTCCATACATTGCCAAAGTTTTGAAAAATGATGAAAATGAATTGGTAAGACATGAGGCAGCATTTTCATTAGGCCAGATGTGTTATTCTAGTTCTGTTTCTTCATTAGCAGATGCAACACTAAATGATCCAAGTATGTTTGTAAGACATGAGGCTGCAATTGCACTGGGGGTTGTTGGTAATAAAGAAGCTAAAGAGACACTTCAAAAAGCCCTAAATGATCCTGACAAACCAGTCGTAGAATCTGCAATTGTTGCATTATCTAACATTGAATTTATGGAAAAGTTAAGTAAGAACGAAAAGTTTGCAAAGTTAACAGGTGGATGAGATGAATTTTTCATATGGGATAATTATTGCCGTTGGAGTTTTAGTAGCAATTTCTTTGGGTTTTATTGCAGCCGATCCATCTGATATTATCGAGCCAAGAACAATTCTTGCCAAAGAAAAACCAACAATGTGTACCATGGAATATGATCCTGTTTGTGGAATTGATGGAAAGACATATGGAAATATGTGTACCCTAGAAACCTCTAATGTCAAATTTGCACACGAAGGTGAATGTGGTGTTATTGATCCTATTGTGAAACCTAGAGTTCAACCAGAAGAAATTCTTGAACCCGAATCTATGACATCCTTGCCAATTTCATTAACTATTTCAGTTCCTGAAGGATCTGGGGTTCCTGGATGTGAAACAAACAACAAATGCTATTTGCCATATGAAGTATCCATTGCAGTTGGAGGAATAGTTACCTGGAGCAATGACGATTCAGCAGCACACACAGTAACTAGTGGAAGCCCAGCTGATGGACATGATGGAATATTTGATTCTAGTTTGTTTATGGCAGGAGCAACTTATGACTTTACATTTGAAGATGCAGGAACCTATGATTACTTCTGCATGGTTCATCCTTGGATGGTCGGAATAATTCATGTTGAGGAATCAAAAGAAATGATGTCTGAACCTGAACCAATGCCAGAACCAATTACTGTTAATTCGCATATTTTACCAAAAACTGCCCTTGTTGGTGACCCTCTGATTATAGAAGTTGAATTTAGAGATGATGATAATCAGATTGTTGATCATGTAAACTATGATATTTTTGCAACCCAAGAAGGCGAACTAGTTTTATCTGAACCAAATTCACATAGACATCCAGGAATGCATCCAATTCACGAAACAAGCATTCTAGGTGAATCAGAAATTGAAATTAAAGTAATTATTCAAGGATTAGGTCATGGTGAAGATATCACTGAACCAAAGGGCATTGAAACTATCATGTCTTTGACTCCTGAAATGCCAATGATTGAAACAGAATCTGAAACGGTTACCATGCCAATGTCTTTGATCATTTCAGTTCCTGAAGGATCTGGGGTTCCTGGATGTGAAGAAACTAATGAATGCTATTTGCCATATGAAGTAAATATTACTGTTGGAGAAACAATTACCTGGAGCAATGACGATTCAGCAGCACACACAGTAACTAGTGGAAATGCAAATGCTGGTCCAACTGGAGTCTTTGATTCAGGATTGTTTATGGCTGGCTCCACTTATGACTTTACATTTGAAGATGCAGGAACCTATGATTACTTCTGCATGGTTCATCCTTGGATGACTGGTCTAATTCATGTAAATTAGATTGCAATAACTTTACTACCCGTTTCTGATGATTCAAATCTGTATATTTTCTCTACAGTAGAATCTTCAAAGATTTCAGAATCATGAGTGATTATTAGAAATTGCATTGGAGTCTCCAAATTTGAAATATCTGATAATTGAGATAATACCCCAACTAGGGATTTTTTTCTTTCGGCATCAAGATGGGTGGTAGGCTCATCTAATATCATTAGATTGAGATTTGATGCTCCTAAAAGAC
>JABDKK010000195.1 GCA_013002265.1 Candidatus Nitrosopumilus sp.
CCATTTACTTCTGTTATCTTTTTGGCAATTGGAGCTGGTGCAATTTTTCAAGTTATACTTGTAATTTTAAAATGGATTAATCAAGAAGGTGACAAGACTCTTTCAAGTGCAGCAGTTGTTTCGGGCTTTGTTGTTGGGATGGTAATTATGTATGTGACTGGCATCATTGTATGACATTTTAGAAAATAACTTATCTTGGAAAGTAAAACATTACAGCAACACCAATCAAAACCACTATTGAGCCGACTACATCTGGTTTGTCTGGTTTTTTCTTGTCAACCCAATAACCCCAAATTATTGATGATACCACAAAGATTCCTCCATACGTCGCATAGACTTTACCAAACTCAGCAGGCTGTAGAGTCATAACAATTCCATAAGAAAATAAAATCAATCCACCAATTACTCCAAATATTTTTCTTTTATCAATTCGTAACCATTTCCATACAAGATATCCACCACCAATCTCTAGTAGTGCTGCAAAAAAGAAAATACTTAGACTAGTTGCTACTTCGATCAAACTTTTTCTCCTTTTCTTGGATAGTAGAAAATTATTACAACACCAATAACTGCAATTATCGTTCCAATAATGTCATAGTTATCAGGTTGAATTCCTCCAATAAGCCATCCCCACAGTATTGCCATTACAATAAAGACTCCTCCATAAGCTGCATAGATTCTATGAAAGTGAGTCTTCTGAAATGTTGGAACAATTCCATACAAGAATAATACAAATCCTCCAACTGCACCTAACATCCAACTAAAATCTTCACGTAACCAAAGCCAAACTAGGTATCCTCCACCAATCTCACAAAGACCAGCTAGAAAAAATAATAGAATTGAAATGAAAAAGTTCTTTGATTGGTCACCCATTATAATACAAAAATGGAAGAAAGATTCTATATTATAACTAATTCAGAGATATATGTTTGGAATCATGCGTAGCCATTACTTGCAAAACT
Organism: Candidatus Nitrosopumilus sp.; assembly: GCA_013002265.1. Taxonomy (GTDB): domain Archaea; phylum Thermoproteota; class Nitrososphaeria; order Nitrososphaerales; family Nitrosopumilaceae; genus Nitrosopumilus. Next base: position 963 of record JABDKK010000195.1, read on the forward strand.
GTATTTGATATGTACACCTCCGACAAATCTTGTATATTTTATGATATAGAATAATTTTGCTCAAAGGCAGATTATAATGCAACTAATTTTACGGTGTCCATGTTTTTGTTTGTTTGAAAATCTTTTGTCATGGTAGAAACTTTTTCTGCGTCTCCATCAATTAGAAAAAGTTCCATGCATTTTTCTTTCTCAATTTTACTATGAAGATGAGTTGTAATTAGATCCTCGAAATTATGTGTGATTCCTGAAACAACATGATCAAACTCGTCATTATGTACAACCAAAAGAATCGCATGAATATTTCCTTCCAAATCTACTTTTTGTTTTTCTTCAGAAACAAATGATCTGATTCCTGCTCTTATGGCCTCTGACCTACCTGAAAATCCCATAGATGATTGAAGCTTGTCTAATTCTGAAAGAATTTCATCATTTAACGAGATTGAGACTATTGGCATATGCCTAATGTTATTAATTATCTTATAAGTTTAGCAATTAATCTTATTAAGATTTTATAAATATATTAATAATCTGGATTGAGCTGCTGTGTGAATACCCAAACCAAGCTAACAATAATTGCAATTTCGATAGTTATCCCAATAACCTCTGTAGTCGTATATGGCACAAATACACCTCAACAAATAACGAGTACTGATAATTCTAAACTTCAGGTAATTTCATCATTTAATCCACTTTACGAGTTTTCACAAATAGTAGGTAAAGAAAAAGTAGATGTTACACTATTGGTTCCAGTTGGAGTTGAACCACATGATTGGGAACCAACAATCAAAGATGTCCAACAAATACAAAAATCTAATTTAATTGTAATTAATGGAATTGGTTTTGAAAACTGGGTTGATGATTTGGTTGAAAATAATTATCAAGGAAAAATTATTGATACTAGTAATGGAATTGTAACAATAAAATCAGAAGAAAATAACAAAGAACATGATGAAGAACACATAGATGACTCAGGAGATCCACACATTTGGTTAAATCCAGTATATGCAAAAAAACAAGTTCAAAATATTGCAATAGCCTTTTCAAATTCAGATCCTGAAAATGGAGAATTTTATCATACAAATGCAGCAAGATATAACGAAAAATTAAATTCACTTGATACAAAAATTCGAAATGACTTATCATCATGTAAACAGGATTTTATTGCATTTCATGATGCATTTTCTTATTTTGCAGATGAATATGATTTGAATCAACATACCATTATTGCAACAACTAATTCACATGGTGAAGTAACTGCAAAAACATTAGAAAATGTAATTTCAATAGCTAGAGAATTAAACATAAAGATAATTTTTAGTGAAGAAACAACTAACACAAAAACTTCTCAAATTATTGCAAATGAAATTGGTGGCAAAGTTTTAGTTTTATCACCACTAGAAATTGTTTCTGAAGATAACTATATTTCAAAAATGACTCAAAATCTTGAAAATCTCAAGGAGGCATTATGTTGAAAGTAGTTGAAATTAACAATCTGACAGTTCAATATCCGGATATAAAAGCACTTGATGATGTCAGTTTTACAGTTAACCAAGGTGATTTTCTGGGCATAATTGGGCCCAATGGAGCAGGAAAATCTACTCTTTTTGCA
>JABDKK010000201.1 GCA_013002265.1 Candidatus Nitrosopumilus sp.
TTTGGAGGGTTTAGTGGAGTCAACATGAGCGTTGAGGGCTTAGCTTTAGAAGCAAAACAAGCTCCACCACCACAACAAGCTCCACCAAAACCAGCAAAAGGTACTCTTCCAAAAGGAATGGAAAAAACACAGACTCAACAAGCTCCACCACCACAACAAACTCCTCCTCCACAATCCAGTGACAGTGAAGGTAAATCAAAAAAACAGGAGTTAGAGGATTATGAAAAAGATTACTTGCAAAGAATGGAACAAGAAAGAATAGAACAAGAAAAGGCTTATCAAAAAGCAGCTGAAGCTGAAGCAAAACAAAAAGCAGCTGAAGTAAAACAAAGTGGTTCACAGACTCGTGGTAGTTTGCCAAAAGGTTTTGAACCAAAACCAGAACCCGAGGCACCAAAGCCTTCTAGAGGTACTCTCCCAAAAGGTTTCTAAGTTCTACAAACTTTTCTTTTTACTTTATTTTAATGACATTAAATTATATGGCTTTTTGGCACTACTGAAAATGAATATTTCTGTTTATATGCATTGATGAATTTATTTTTTTACGTATTCAAATGGGGGTGAGTAAGAAATATGAGTGAACCCGAATAAGAGCCTCCTGTAAAAATAGTAATTGTGGATAAAATTTCAGCTTTAGTTACTGCCGCATTTGGTCTTGTAGCAGCACTAGCTTGGAATGAAGCAATCAAGGCAATATTCAAAGAAATCTTTGGAACAGCTGATGCAATAGTTCCTATGCTAATTTATGCAGTAGTTGTGACAATAACTGCAGTTATTGCATCCATACTTGTTGCAAGACAATTAGGACTGATGAAGAAAAAATTAATGTAATTTTTCTCTAATATCTTTTTTTAATTTAAATTTTTGAAATCTTCCAAGACTTGTTTTGAATGTCCTGCAGGCTTTACTTTGGGATAAATTTTGAAGATTTTGCCTTTTTCATTTACAAGAAATGTGCTTCTATTGACTCCCATGTATTCTCTGCCCATGAATTTCTTTAATCCCCAAACACCGAATGATTTTGAGACTTTTTTATCAACATCAGCTAAAAGTAGAAATTCAATTCCCATTTTTTCACAGAACTTTTTATGAGAATCTACATCATCAGGGCTTACTCCGATGATCTCAATTTTTTCTTTTTGAAATTTTTTATAATCTTTAGAAAACTCATCTGCTTCTGTAGTGCATCCAGGGGTAAAGTCTTTCGGGTAAAAGTAGATCACATGTTTTTTACCCTTAAAATCCGTAGACTTAACTTTGTTTCCGTTAGCATCGTTTACTTCGAATTTTGGAACTGGATCGCCTTCAGAAATCATATGTTCTCAAGTGAATTACACCATAATTAATTACTTTTTGATATCCAGACATGCTCGCTTCGAATCTTTTATATGGAAATTCTCGTGGGATTAGCTTGATGGTTACTCCAAGAAATTGGTTTGCAGAAGCAGTTTCTACGTTTGCTTTGGTCTTCTTTGGTCCTTTGTCTGTTATTCTTTCTGCAGCCGTATTTGGAGATGGCTTGTCTATTGAAGCAATCATCATGATCTCTTTGGGACACGGCGCAGCCATTGCACTAATGGTTTATGCATTTGGACATATCTCTGGAGCTCATATCAATCCAGCAGTTACTATTCCTATGATGATTACAAAAAAAATTGGGATTGCAGATGGTATTGGGTATATTGTATTTCAAATTATTGGAGCAGTAATTGCAACTGGTACGTTAGTTGCACTATTTCCTGAAATTGGCAAAGAAGTTTTCTGGGGCGCACATGGTGGTCCAAGTGATTTACTTAATGGCAGCATGATGTCTGGAATGATAGTTGAGATTATCTTGACTTTCTTCTTAGTCACTGTAATCTTTATGACTGCTGTTCATAAGAAAGCCCCAAAGAGTGTCTATGGTGCAACAATTGGTGGTATGGTATTCTTACTTCACTTAGTTGGTGTTCCTTTAACTGGTGCATCAATGAATCCCGCAAGATCCTTCTCTCCAACATTGTTTTCAGGTGATGCAGGATTGTGGGAAGTTCAATGGCTTTATTGGGTAGGGCCAATTATTGGTGGAATTATTGCGGGTCTAATAATGAATTACATCTACGTTCAAAAAGCAGAAAAAGAAGCATAATCCCAACATTTTTAAAAATTTAATTTACTTTTTCTCACATGAGTGAAAATGACATTTCTGAGATGTTTCAAAGCGAATCCCAAAAATTAGAAAATCTAATCAAGAGCGCTGAATCAAAACCAGAACTATCAATTCATGAAATTGTTGAAACATACTACCAAGTGATGAATGTTTCCTCCATGTCGTCTATGCTAAAGCAGCAAAATCAAACAAATGAAAACTCTGGATTAAATGAGAAAATCCAGACTATGGAAAAAATCATTTCTGAGACATTTAATTCAAACATTCACCCTAAAATTACCAAACAACTCTCTGATTCTATTGAGGAAATAACAAAAAACCTCCAGTCAAAAAACTCTCAAGACAAAACAAAGGAAGACATTCAAAGCGAATCTAAAAAATATGATGAGCTTCGAAAAGTGATGAGCACTAAAGAATTTGTAAAACAATACGATGATGGACTCTGATGATTGAATCTCTTGGAAAAAATCTTGTTAAACTAAAAAAAGAGTTTGCAGATGTCTATGATGGTACTAGTCAGATTCAAGAAGTAATTCCATCCTCTAGTTCTAGCTTGTTTCCAATTAAAGAGCAAAACTTGGAATTGTTACATCAGTTTGCAACAAAGAATCCAATTTACTATAACTCGTATGAGAAAAACATTGGTGATACTGATTGTGTTGTTTATGAGGGTGACATTAACAAATATTGGCTAAACAGCATACAAAATGGCTCAAGTCATGCACCGTTTTCTCCAACTTGGATAATGTCTGCATATGTTTTAGGATTGATTGCAAAAGAGAATGGATATCAAGAAGTCATTGACATTGGTTCAGGAGATGGTAGGATTGCATTTTGTGCAAAAGTTCTGGATTTAGAATCATACGGAGTTGAGATTGATAACATGTTGGTAGACGTTCAAAAAATACTCAGCACCACTCTTGACTTTCATCCTAACTGTGCTGATGCAACACAATTTGATTATTCCTCATTGAATCTTTCAAATCCTGTGTTTTTCATTGGTGGCCTTGCACAGATGGGCGGAATTGAATTGGCTAGCGGAATTTTGGAGAAAATTAACCCTCTACAATTTGCCAATCTTGGATGGGTTTTTGCAGGAACATATTCTCAAAAGTACAAAGTTGATCCCAAAAACGAAGCTGGATGGGGCACTCTAATTGAGAACAATAATCTAAAATCAGTCCATACCCTTTCTCTGCCAACTGCATGGACATTTCATGAACCTGATGAAACTCCATACATTTTTGTTGAATCTGCATAATCGCAATCCAAATTAAGCGTGATTTGCCCAAAAATTTCGGACTCGTTGCATAGCTTGGATAGTGCGAACGCTTGCGGAGCGTTAGGTCGCCGGTTCGAATCCGGTCGGGTCCGCTCCTTTATCGGTCTTTAAATTGGTTTCATGTGTATACTAAAATGAAAAATGTCAGTATCTGAATCCCCTCCTTTGGAAAACTTCCTTTTCGGAATACGAAGTCCTATCACCAAAGATAGGTATCAGAGCAGACTGTCAGACTTTTTCAAGTTTTTAGAAATTGACGGTGATCTATTATTCCAATCAAAGTACTTCATGGTACAGGCAAATGAAAAGGGGCATTCATGGATATTTGCAAATGTCATGAAGTTTCTAACATTTCACAAAGAGCGAGCAGAGCGCGGTGAGATTAGTAACGCTACTGTTCGCAACTACTACAAACCATTAAAATTATTTTTAGAGATGAATGACGTTGAACTCTCTTGGAAAAAGATTGCACGTGGTTTACCCAAAGCTCGAAAGCATGCAATTGATAGAGCACCAACAATAGCAGAGATTCAAAAACTTGTTGAATACCCAGACCGACGATTCAAAGCAATCATCTTTACAATGTGTTCTAGTGGAATAAGACTTGGTGCATGGGATTATTTGAAATGGGGTGACATTACACCAATTACAAAAGACGATGTTGTTGTTGCAGCAAAGATAATAGTTTATGCAGGTGATGAAGAACAATACTATTCTTTTATCACACCAGAAGCTTATGCAGAACTAGAAAAATGGATGGAGACTAGACAACAAGCTGGAGAAGAGATTACAAAAAATTCTTGGTTGATGAGGGATTTGTGGAACGTTGAGAAATTCACCAGAGGTCTAGTTTCAGTTCCAAAGAAACTGACTTCTGCAGGAATC
>JABDKK010000205.1 GCA_013002265.1 Candidatus Nitrosopumilus sp.
GTGTAGGCCATACATGTCTAGATGGTCTGTTTGTAGTCTCTCAAGACTATTCCTTAGAGCCTTTTTTGTAAAATCTTCATCAAATTTCTGCGGAAGCTCACTATGTCCAATCTGCTCGACTCCTTCAAAATCATAACCATATTTTGTAGAGATTACTATATCATCTCTCATATCTTTGAAAACTTCGCCAATCAGTTTTTCGCTTTTTCCTTTTCCGTACATGTCTCCTGTCTCAAAAAAATTGATTCCTACATCATAGGCTTTTTTAATCATTCTTTTAGCTTCGTCTTCCTCAATTTTCTTTCCCCACCAATCAAGTGCAATAGACCATGCCCCGAATCCCAATTCTGATACTTTAATGTCTGTTTTACCCAGTTTATTGTAATTCAATTTCTATTTCTTTTGGAAATTCATCATTTATGTTTATCCAAGATTTGCGACTCTGAAAATGAAAAACATTAAAAATTTCATCCTAGACTTGAAATTAGTGGGATGACGTCTTTTTTGACACAGACTATCATTGGGACATCGTTTTTTACATATGTGGAAACTTGGGTTTCTCTCAAATCCATTATTAGATCCTGAAAATCTCTGATATTGTCTACCTCAAATGCTAACATAAAATCCTCGTCATGAATGCCAAATGAGTATGTGGTGTTGAGCACAATTTGTGGGTATTTCTTACTCACTTCAATATGCTCATCCATTATCTCTTGGCGTTTTTCTTTTGGTAAGAGATACCATTCTCTTGTTTTAGTAAATGGATAAACAATCACATGTTTTTTTTGTTCGTTTCCTGTTACAAATCCGTGAGCTTTTTGCTCTTTTACATAAATTGATGGTCTTGTACATGATAAATATGTCATAGTTGGTATGATGTATTTTCCAAAGACGGTTTTGTATAATTTTTCAATAACTACTTGAATTTCTTCTACTGTTTTTGCTGCAAACCAAAACAAAAAATCAGTGTCATCTCTTAATCCTAAATTTGAATAGGATCTAAACCTTATCTTGGAATTTCTAATTACATTTTCTACTTCTTTTGCAGATTCCTCTTTTGCCAAATCTGCCATCCATCTCCATTTTGGGTCAACTTTGAAAAATGAGAAATTAAAATAGTATTGATCATTTTCCTCTGACATAATTTCTCCAGACTTGAAACCCTATTTAAATAAAAACTAGATTCTCTATTGCATAATCTCTATGATCTTTTCAGTTGTTTTGTGGCCTTTTTTTAGCAAAACCTTTGAAGATGAAATTTGGAAATATCTTTCAATTTTTTTAATTAATTCTCTATTTGTTTCTCCTTTGATTGGTTTTGATTTTGAGCCTATGTTGGTATGGTTGCCATTTACTTCAAAGAATTCTTTATAGAAACTAACACTGACAGTATAGATCAATAACTTTGGAAATTTTTTATCTTTAAATTTATGCTGTTTGCTCTAAGACCCAGTCATACCCTTCTGCTTCTAGTTTATCGGCAAGGGATGCATCGCCTGTTTTCAAAACTTGCCCTCTGGCAAATACATGCACAAAGTCTAACTTATCTAAGAATTTTAAAATTCTAGCATAGTGAGTAATTACAATTACTGTTGCATCTTTTCCAGATACTTTGCTAATTGCTTTTGCTACTGCTTGAACTGCATCTATATCCAGACCCGAGTCCGGTTCATCTAAAATTGAAATCTTTGGTTTTAGTACTGCCATTTGCAAAACCTCTGCACGTTTCTTTTCTCCTCCTGAGAATCCTTCATTTAGATATCTTGATAGGAATTCTTCTTTTAATCCAACTTTTTCTAAATTTTCTTTTAGGTATTTCTGAAATTCTCTTACCGTAATGAAAACCTCTCTGTCGTCTCCTTCAAGTGCTTTACTCAAAGAATTGTATGCTGTTCTTAGAAAATGGGAAAATCCTACCCCTGAAACTTCTGTTGGATATTGAAAACCTAAGAATAATCCTTTCTTTGCTCTCTCATCAGCAGATAATTCTAAAATACTCTCACCATCAAGCAAAATATCCCCTTGAGTTACTTCATATTTTGGATGTGCAAGTAATGTGTATGCTAAAGTACTTTTTCCAGAACCATTTGGTCCCATAATGGCATGTACTTCTCCTGGTCCTGTTTTTAGATTAACTCCTTTGAGAATCTCTTTGCCTTCTCTTGAAACATGAAGATCCCTGATTTCTAATACTGCCATGAGTCAATTTGCTTTTCTTCTATATATAATGCCGACGAAATTTAGCTAATCCTAATCTAATTTTTTATAATAAAATGAAAAGAGGGGGGTGGGGTTAATTTTTGGCCAGAGATGGTCTCAAAGTAATTTTGAGTTTATAGCTTGTAAGGATCTCTTTACATCTATTTCTGATAGTAACTTCTGTAACTCCTGCAATACTTGAAACGTCTCTTTGAAGTACGTTTTGTCCAAGTAGGACTGAGGCTACATACAGATATGCTGCTGCAATTCCATTTGGTGCCTTTCCGTCTGCAATGTTGCTTTCTTTTGTTTTTTCTGCAATTTCTAAGGCTAGTCTTTCAACTCTGACCTCAGTTTGTGTCATGTTTGCTATCTTTGAGATGTATTTGTCCATGGTTACAACTGGAACCGTTAATTGTCCCATTTCCATTACCATGGTTCTATAGTATCTAGATGCAAGTTTTGTTTTTGATTTAACATCTTTTGCAGGACAAATTCCTCTACAAATTTCCTCTAGGGATCTTACAACAGAGCATTGTTTGCATGCCATGTAAATTGTAGCAGCAGTAATGCTTATCACTGATTTTCCTTTTACATCTACATACCCATCCAAGTTTCTGTAGATCATTGAAGCAGTTTCTAATACATTCTTTGAGAGACCAAGTTCATTACACGTTTCGCCCATTTTGGCTAAAACATTTGCAAGTCGTCTTTCTCTTGGCGAGGCAACTCTTACTCTTTGTTGCCATTTTCTAAGATTGTGCATCTGATTTACTACTTCGTGATTGATTGTTTTTCCGCTAAAGTCTTTTGAACTGATTGAAATTTCTGTTGTAATTCCCAAATCATGTTGAGAATATGTTGTTTGTCCTGTTGCTCTTGCTAGCTTCATCTTGTCTTCGAGATTTGAGCTAATTGTTTCTGGACCGCTATCTGACATCTGATCAGCGACAACTACGCCGCAACCAGAACAGATTATTTCACCGTTCTGCATGTCATCGACTAGTGATGATTGACATTCAGGACAGGTTTGGGGTTCTAGTATGTTCATTTCTTTCTTCTCCTAAATTTTTTCTTTGAATTGTCAGGAGAATATTCAGCAGCAAAAATATTTTTGCCAATGTATTTTTTGATGTTATTTGTTAATGGAGTTGCTGATGCAAATGGTCTTTTTACTGGACCTATCAGTTCCATTACTTTTGCAACTCTAGTTCCTTTTTCGTCACAGAGTATTTGTCCTTCAACTAATTCTTTTGATAGTTGAATGATTACCCTGCCACTACCGGCTAGGTGCATTATTTCGCCTACCTC
>JABDKK010000019.1 GCA_013002265.1 Candidatus Nitrosopumilus sp.
CAACCCCCAGAGGAAGAATTACACACACATTTCTTAACTGCTGGTTTTACTGATGACTGTGCTTCAGGAATAACTCCAACTTTTGCAACAAAAAATGAAGTTGGTCGTTTATCTGTCAGTGATGACGGTGAATCCATTTGGGTTAAAAATATCCCAAGAGGTCTAGCTGGTGATCTTGATGGTACTGGCTTCGGTTTCACATTATCATTTGAAGATATTAATGCTGATGATACCGATAGTTTATGTGTAAATCCTGTAGCATAATCATTACTTTTTCTTTATTTTTTTGAACAAAATTTAGGGGTTTAGCTTTTACGCACGATTCAAAAAGATCATACATGTTTAGCTGGGAGAGCTTGATGGTTTTATGGTTGAATTAACTATCTAGGCTCCAGTGTTAAACCCCCCATCAAAATCGGTGTTTTTGAAAAAATCAATTTGAGCCTAAACTGTTTTTGATATGGGGGGGGTTTAGCTTTTAGTCGTAATCTACTGCATTTGAGAATTTTGTATATCATGTGCCAAAAATAACTATTATTCCTACTACAATTATTGCAGGAATTATGTAACGCATTCTGTCATTGATCTGTTTTACTTTTTTGTGGTCACTGTGGGTTACATGACTTTTCATTTGAATTGCTAGTGACCCTATTGCAGTTATGAACAAAGAATAATTGATTAGCATTACCTTATCGAACATGGTCATGTATCCCACTGGCGGAATGTCGTCTAGTGCACCTTGGTGTAAATATATTAATAATAGTAATAACGGCGCAGTCAAGTAAATCCTTGGAGTGAAATTGTCTGGTATGTAAAAAATTAACAATGACAATCCTGTGATCATTGATACAGGAAAAATATACTTTACAAAAGAGCCTAGAACAGAACGTTCCACTACAAACTCTGCTGTAAATCGTGGAAATTGATCTGTCTCATCGTATGCATATTCTTCCACCCTTATCTGATAGTCTCCTGTCTCCCATCCTGGAACCTTTACTGTCTTATCTATATGTGAATCTGGGTCTATAACCATGTAAGATAAATCTGATGTATACGGTCTTACTGGCTCCACCTCTACTGCCATAATGAGTCGCTCAAATGGAAAATCCTCAAACTCCATTTCGTTAAAAAACGTACCTTTCACCTGAACCTCATAAAGATGAGGTTCTATCGTTATGTTGCTGTATTCCACATCTCGGGCATTGATGAAATTAAACTCTGGTAATTCATTAGTGAAGTCAATTGGATCATCATCTTGTTCAACAATCACCCAAAACCAGAAATCTAATTCAACTGAACCAATAACCCTGTCAATCTCTCCTATTCACAACAGGAGAATCCCTGTTTCAAATTGGTGTCTTTCACCATCATAAGTCTGATTTCGGCGCTGGTCTATGAGGTCTCCCCATTTACTCAGATCATCTCCTTTTTTTGCATTCATAATTTCCGGTTCCTTCATTTGTCCAAATGACAAGTCAACCGTGCTTGGAACAACTACCATAAGTAACAACCTAGCTATCGTCGTTACCAGCAAAATCCTCATGATGAGCAATGACACCAATATTAGATAAAGTTGTTTAAGATTACTAAATGATCTCCGTTATGATATTGTCAAACAATCATGTTTCGTATTAATATGCGTCAGTTACAAATTCGTAATAAATACTGTGGAATGCAGGTTATTTTTTAGAATGTCTTTAGCAAAAATCTTGATGTTTTTTCATGTTTTTCAGAGACACTTTCTATTGCATCAATCACTGTTTGCTGGTTGATGTTTTCTTTATCGTCAAGTACAACATATACCCCAATCTTCTGTTTTCCATCCTCCGTGATATTTTTGTTGATTGCTTGAATTGAGTAACAAAAATCAGCAACTTTTTTTTCAAAATTCTCTTTTTCCTGCTGATTAAATCCCAAATAGCGTGCAATTTGATTATTTTTCATTACAACTTTGGCACCTATAACTAGAATGCCGGGCTGGCCTTTTGGTTCAAATATTTCTATAGGGATCCCTGTCTTACCTGCATGTTTTACTAAAATCTGAAAATTATTTTCTGCATTTTTAACTGCTTCAAAAGAAAGGCCTTCATGTATTAACCATCTTTCAACACCATCTCTCAGTCTGGTTGCATTCATGTACAAACTATCAAAAATAGTTCTATATGATTCTAAATTCTACGAACGCCTCAATGAATTAACTTCATGAATCCACTATATTTCTAAATTCGAATTTAGAAATAACCTAAACTTTTACCAGAAAAACAACTTAGATGTTTACATTAAAACCTGAATCCATACCTGGAACAGATGTAACAATCAAAACATTGAAAATTATTCCTGCAATCATCATTGTTATTCCAAGAAATAAACAATTTTTTGCTTTTTTTGGATCATTGCGACGTAAAATAAAAAATGCTATGATGCCGCCAATTAACCCCAAAAAAAACGGCAGCAAAAACCACGCATTACTTCGTTGTTTTTCTGGAAAGGACATCTTATCTTTGAACTTGTTTTGTAGCTACTTTTTTCTGTATCTGTGTGATCTCTATTTCTACTGTTTCAAGTGGGTCTTCTACTTGATTACGTCTAATTGAGAACATCTTTGGTTTCTCAAAGTCGTCTGTACAATCAGGACATGCATAAACTAAAACTCTGTGTTCATTAGGTGCTTTTGGGTTGGATAATCTGGGATAATACACCAATCTTGCACCACAATCGACACAATATCTGTTGGCCCTTCTAGTTCTGACCAATGTATACCTCCTGCATTATACTAAATATACGATCATCTATTAGATCTATGTTGTCTAATAGAATAAACTAACTGCTATCAACCGATCAATATTTCTAAACTCGAATTTAGAAACAAATGGCGCCGCCCATCAGACTTGAACTGACGACCGTCCGATTAACAGTCGGATGCTCTACCACGCTGAGCTAGGGCGGCAACATGTTTGTACCTTGGTAAAAGTGATTTAATCCTTGCGACTATTCAAATTAGACCTAGTTTTGATTTTATGTCAGTTGAATTTGGCAAAAAATTCTTTGATTTGATTTGAATAAGTTTCAACTAACTCAATTATTTCAAGATGCTCATCAGCAGTTGGTTCTCTTTGATGAACAATTTGAAAAGCGCTTAATGCAGAACCTACCATCTCCCCAACAAAAAATCCGCATAAAAAATCCCCCACATTTTCACAATTCCACGTTTGACCCACACGTGGAGAAGCTCCAGCTGATTTGTATAATTCTAAAGTCTGCTCAATTAGATCAGTTGTTTGTTTAGAAAATTCAGGATCAAGGGTCATGAAAAATTATTAGTTTATTTTTCTATTCCTTTTTTCTTTTCAAAGATATAGACTCCATCTAAGAAAACTCTATGATCCTTGTTTTTTACTTTTGATTTAAGTTCAATATTAGCTGCTGTTTGAGTAATGTCCGTTAATACTTCTCCTGTTAAAATGACGTCTTCTCCTTTTGGAATGACTTTTGTATTTCCCACAATGTTTGTCACTCTTGGTGCTCTTTCTCCTTGGAAGTTTTCAATTAAAACTTTCTTTCCTTCAACTTTAACAGTAATTGGAAAGTGAGAAAACACAACTTTCATTTTTATCGTATATCCTTCAACTAGACCTTCACAAATATTTCTAATTATGGAACGTGCTGTATGTAAAATAGAATAGTCTTTTTTTCTAGTTCCGATTGCATTTAGGTGAACCTTTCCATCACTAATCTCTACTTGAACTGGGATATCTCGAAAGTTTTTGTATGTTTTTCCTAGAGGTCCAACAAATTCTAACATGTTTTTGTTTTGAGTAATTGTAACTCCCTCTGGAATTGCTACTTCATCTTGAAATTTTTCAACTTGATTAGTAGACATAACCTATCAAAAATCCCCCAATTCCTTTTTCTGCAGCTTCATGATGAGACATTACACCTTGATTTGTGGTAACTAATAGCATACCTCTATTATATGCAGGCAAATACTGTTGTTCCCAATTATTAAATTCGTCATTTTTTACTTTGAATCTAGGTGAAATTGCTCCACACTTTGTAATTTTTGCTAATAATTTTATTTTGAACTTTCCGCCTCTTTTATCATCAATATGTTCGAATTCTCCAATGTATCCATCTTTTTGTAATGTTTTGAGTACCTCAATACCTAACTTTGAGGTTGGAAGAATTATACAATCACTTTTTCTTCTAGTTTCGTTATTGTATAACGTAACAAATAGATTTGCTAAAATATTAGTTGCTGGCATGTTATCACCGATTCTTCCTAAACCCTAAAGATACAGCTACTTCTCTAAAACATCTTCTGCATATCATCAAATCATACTTTTGTATGACTGCTGTGTAATCACCACATCTTTTACACCATCTTGATCCTCTACCAAAATCGTGTTTTTTTCTTCCTGTTGCTTCATATGATCTATCTTTTGCCATTATACTACTACCACTCCAAATTCTTTTGTTAGATATTCTTTTGCTTCTCTGCTTGTAATGATATGTGTTTTTCCAACGCTTGCTTTGTGTTTACTTCTTCTTCTAATCCCATAACCTGGTCTGGTTAGTGTTACGGATATTCCTAGACCTAAAATTCCAATTTGTGGATCATATTTTACCCCTGGAATATCGATATGTTCTTTAATTCCAAATGAAAAGTTTCCAAAATTATCAAATGATTTTCCATTAACTGCATTTCCTTTTGCTTCCAATAATCTTTTTAGTAATTCTATTGCATCATTTCCTCTTACTGTAACTGCCGCTCCAATTGGTTCTCCCTTTCTAACGCCCCAATCTCTTTGTGTTTCTTTAGCATTGCGTGCACATGATTTTTTTCCTGAAATTTCATCTAAAGCTTTTTTTGCTATTTCAATGACATCTCCTGATTTTCCAACTCCCATGTTTAATACAACTTTTTCAAGAGTAATTTTTTTCATAGGGGATTTTGTTACTTGAGACATATGATCACTTTAGTTGAATGATGGGTCCTTCTTTTCCGATAGGCATAATGATGTCAGCTGGAATTTCGATTTTTCTATCTTCTAATGCAAGAACAACTCTTTTTGGCAGTATGAACGTTCCTTCTTCTAGGCTTTCAATTTTACCAATTTCTCCAGCATTAATTCCTCGTGTTACCAGACCTTGACAACCGGCTTCTAATTTAATAATCTCAAGAATTTTTACTTCTGGAATTTCGATTAAACAAGTATCTCCAACATTTAGTTTATCATCTGTTATTATTGAACGACCATCATGGAAACCAATTTGAGTTTTTCCAGAACTAATTGTGGTTTTGCTAATGACTCCTACAAGTTTTTTCGATTTTTCTGAATCGTTAATTTTAATTGGTTTTAATAGTTTTCCACCAGTTGGAACTAAGCGGTAAACATCTTTGACATTTTCTAACTCTACAACATCCATTAATCCAATTGCATGATGAAGTGATTTTCTTACAACTCCGTCTATCTTTACTTTTCCCGAATAAATTGAAGTTTTTGCTTCTCTTAGACTTGTGACGATCTTTAACATATCTCTTAGAAACACAGCAGTTGGAACAGAATGGTTCTTTTTGTGTGGTCCAGGCTTTACCGTAATGACAAATCTTTTGTCTTTTCTACCAATACCCCAGAACTGAGGGGCCATTTGACGTTTGAGTTTTTTACTTCCTGAAATACTAACCATTAACTTTCATCTCCTTTTTCTGAGTTTCTTCTTCCACTTTTGTTTCTTTGTGCGTAACTTTAGGTTGTTTTCTAGGATCTTTGCCCTCTAGCTTTGAAACTCTCAATTTGTCATCTGTGTTAAGTGATGTGATAACTAGATTTGATGTGTGAATGTAAACATCAAATTTCTCTCCTTTTGTTTTTTCTTTTTTAACTCCTTCAATTGCAACACTGCTTTTTTCTGTAGATACTTTTGCAACTTTTCCTTCAACTCCTTTGAATTCGCCTCTTACAATCTTAATACTGTCTCCTTCTATTACTCTAACACTTCGTTTCCCATATTTTTTATGCAAATCCTTAGATAAAGCACTTCCAAGCTGCTTGCTTCTTGTTTGGAAAGTAGCTTGATAAATTTGGTTATTGCGCATTTTTGTTGGTTTCATTTTATCATACCACCATTGATGCCAAGTTAGCTACTCTTGGCCATTTTTCTGAAGCTTCTGCTGCTACTGGTCCTTTGATGTCAGTTCCTTTTG
>JABDKK010000059.1 GCA_013002265.1 Candidatus Nitrosopumilus sp.
ATGTAGAGCAGTTGACTTAGAAGATGTGATGCCGATTCAGGTATTACAACATATCTTATCAACTGCCATTTTGAAACACCTATAGAACTAATTGCATCCATAGGATCCGAATCAATTGTTTCAATTACTTCATATTGTAATTTTGCTACGAATCCAACAGTATACATGATTATAGCTAATACACCTGCAAAAGGTCCCAGTCCCACCATTATAACAAAAAGTATGGCCCATAAAATAGATGGAAATGTTCTTGTTGCAGCAAGCAGTGCTCTAACCGGACCATAAACATATTTGCTATTCAAATTTCTTGCAGCAAGCATGCTAAGAGGCAATGCAATTGCAACACCCACTAGAGTTCCGATAAATGCCATCTGTATGGTTTCTACCATGGCCCATAGAGCTGTAGGAATGTATTTTGACTCAACATACATCATCTCTTCTACAACGATTGCAATGTTTGGCAATCCTTCAACAAACTCAACAGGATCTGCACCTACATTATAAGATGCAACTATTAACAATGCAACAATTATACCAATTACGATGTTATTTTTTGGAGTCATCAGCATACATCTCCATAATTTCATCTCTAGTCATATCACCTGTCTGAAAATCAACTATCGATTCACCCTCTACTCCAATTTCTAAAATTTTTGCACCTTCTTTTATCACTGCTACTCTATTAGCATACTCTAATGCAAGATGAATATCATGGTGAACCATAATTGCAGTAAGATTCATTCTTTTCTGAGCTTCACTTATCAAATCCATTATTTCACGTGCAGTTACATGATCTAATTCAGAGACAATCTCATCAGCCAACAATATTGTTGGATGTTGCATCAAGGCTCTTGCAATTGCAACTCGTCTTTTTTCACCACCGCTGAGCATGTAGGCTTTTCTATCTTCTTTTCCAGAGAGACCTACCTGTTTGAGAATTTTTTTTGCTTCTTGAGTTTCGGATTCAGGAAATTTGTTAAATAAGGATTGAAATTGGTTTAATCTTGGAAGTGCACCCAAGAGAATATTTTCAAGAACAGTTATATTTTTTACAAGTCCCAAACTTTGTGGGATATATCCTATACTGTGCATCATGTTTTTGAATTTTTTATCTTTAATGTTGGGAGTCATATAATCAACCTTAATGATGCCCTTACTTGGAATCATCATCCCATTCATTAATTTGAGCAGTGTGGATTTACCAGAACCGGACTGTCCAACAATTGCATAGTTAGTTCCCCTATCAATAGACATGTTGATTTTTTCCAAAGCATAATTTTTAGAATCATATGATGTCCAGACATCATTCATTTGGATAATTTTCTTTGTAGAAATTAATGAAAAAGAAGGGTTTTTGGTCATCTGAATTTGTTTCATGTCCAGATTGCCAACTTTTATTTGCTCTTGTTATATTTATCAAGAATTAGTTGATCAAGCCCAGTCAATGAATCAATTAATTTTCCAAAATCACCAATATGCATAGTGGTGGTAGTTGGGACTAGTGCTTCAGCACCATACAAATCCTTCAAAATGGAGTTGTTCTCATCATAATTGAGTTCAATTAATGAATCAACTAATGCTTTTTTGGTAGCATTAGACATTTCAGAGGATACCATGAAGACATGAGATGGTACTGGTCCAATTGTAGTTACTGGACGTAGTTTTAACTGATCTTCTAACTCCAGATATTTTTGTGGAGCAATATCTGAACCAAATGCAACATCAACATTTCCATTGAGTAACAATTCAAGAGCTGCTTTGTATCCACCTGCAAAAGTATAGCTTTCAAAATTCTTTACTAATGCAGATTCTAAAGCAACAATATCATCGCCTTCAATTTGAACATGACCTTCAGAAACCAGTGTTCCCATTGGCCTAACAAAACCAGACGAACCAGTAATGCTAGTGAATGCAACTTTTTTGCCAACCGTATCTTCAAGGGATTGAACAGAATCATTACTAGCCAATGCCCAAACTGTTGCCTGATAATTTACCTTACCAGCAACAAGTTCTGCTAATACGGCTTCCGCACCTGTTCTCTGATGTGTTATCCATGCAGGCCCTGTATCCATAAATGCTGCATCAATGTGTCCAAATCTCATACCCTCAATAATAGTTTCATAGTTTGTCGGTACAACAACTTCTACGTCAACTCCAAGTTTTTTCTCAAGGAATTTTTCAAGGGCTTGGGCTTTTGAAGTCAATTCATCAGCCTTTTCAACTGGAATAAATCCAATTGTAATTTTGTCCACATCAATAGAATCTGATTCAGATGAAACATTGATTACGCCATTTTCAATTAGGAACGTTATTCCATTTAGAAAAGTAGCATCATCTACGGTTCCTTCAGCCCACCATGCAGCATTGTTTTTGATCCAATCAGGAATCAAACCTTCTGCTTGAGCATTTTGTACTAAAGGAATTGTTGTAACACTAGTTGCAATAAAAAGTGCAACCAATGCTAAAGTTTTTTGTTGTTTCATGATTTACAGATTTGTTAGGATTAGCTAAATTATTTAAATTAAATTTTCATTCCAAATTCTCATTCTAAATTTATAGAATGAGAATATTTTTAAACCCATTAAGTAATTAAAAGTTCAAGAATTGGATTTTGGGTTTGTTGTATTTGGATACAAATTTAGACTGGGTTCTAAATCATCTAAAGTAATTTCCACCTTGCCGATTCTACTTCTATAGAGTTTGATTTTTTTTCCTTCAGGTGAAATAATGTATTTGTCAACTTCGGCAAGAGCAATATCCTCTAAAGTAGAGAGTATCTTATAGACAGTAGATAGAGAAATTTTAAGCTCTTCTGAAATTTGAGTAGCATCCTTTGATTGATTTTTTACTGAAAATAAAACTGCCCGCGTACATACATTGCTTAATGATTCAATAATTTTTTGAGTTATATCAAATTCAGATAATTGAATTATGTTTGGTTTACTCATATTTTTCAACTAATTCGGAATTAATGTTAAAAAAGGCTCAGGTTTTTTAATTGAGATGTCAGCCTTGCTAATTCTACTACGATAGACCTTGAATTTTCTTCCTTTATCTGACAGCATCCATTTTTCAACTTCAATTAGGGTTAATTCTTCAAGATCTGTTAATTTTTTATAAACTGAACTGAGTGGGATTTTTAGTTTATCAGAAAGGTCTGCGGCAGTACTTCCTTTTTTAACAATTGAAAATAAAATTGCCCTAGATTCAGAATCTGCTAATGCCTCAATTACTTTTTGTGTAATATCATATTTTTTTAATTGTGGAAGTGTTAATCGTCTTGACATGCAAATAGGAAAAACAAGCTAGTCTATTTAAACGACATGTTTTTGTTCTCATTCTAGAGATTTAGAATATACAATTTACGGAAATAGGAAGACGTCTAATTATAAGATTTTGTCGTTTCTCGGTGAGGTTTTAAACGATTCCAGAATATACCAAGGATCACACCAACAGACAACCAAAAGGAACTAACTCCAAGAACAGACATAATTCTAAACTCTGTTACCAAATTCATAGGAGCAGTAATCTCATCAGGGTTATCAGGCATTATAAAAAATGTTATACTGATAAATAGGCCATATCCAATCAAGGAAACAAATTTTTTTTGTTCTTTGAATTTTTTTGAAATTTTATAAAATAACACTGCCCCAATTCCAGATATTGCAATAAACGAAAAATAGAGAATTGCTCGTAATGCCACAGTTTCAGTCTCGCCTACAGTTGGCGGATTTGCCGGATATTTGAGAAATGGAATAAAATAGATAGTCAACCACATTATCCCCGATAACACTATTGCTTTTTTGACATCATTGTTTCCAGGTAGTATGCTTCTTGAAAGTGCAAAAACTATCCCAAATAAGGAACCAATAGATGTTCCCAAAATAACACCTGCTAGAATTTGTCCGCTTTTTTGCCACACTCTATATCCTTCATATTCTATCCAAAAGTCAGGAGTATCCTCTTCCTCACCGGTTGCAAAAAGACTTTGGTTTTCTAGTCCAATGGCCTGATCAAGATAGGGT
>JABDKK010000107.1 GCA_013002265.1 Candidatus Nitrosopumilus sp.
CATTGTAAGATCAATTGAGAATCCCCTTCATCAAGTAGGGACCGCGGTTATTCTCAAAGGAAGTTTGGCCCCAGAAGGAGCAGTGATTAAAACTGCCGGAGTAGAAATGACAAAATTTACGGGTAAAGCTCGTGTCTTTGATAGAGAAGAATATGCTTTTGATGCAGTCTCAAAGGGGGAAATTGATGAAGGACATGTTGTCGTAATCAGATACGAAGGACCAAAAGGAGGACCCGGAATGAGAGAAATGCTTGCCACCACAGCTGCCCTAGTAGGACAGGGATTAGGTAAAAAAGTAGCTATGGTAACTGATGGAAGGTTTTCAGGAGGAACGCGTGGATTTATGGTAGGACATGTGGCACCAGAAGCGTATGTTGGAGGACCAATTGCACTTGTAAAGAATGATGATGAAATTACAATTGATACTGAAACTAACATTATTGATTTACAGGTATCAGAAGATGAGATGGAAAATAGAAGAAAACAATGGAGTAAACCAAAACCAAATTACTCAACAGGGGCATTAGCAAAATATGCTACACTTGTAGGCTCTGCAGCTAATGGAGCAATTACTACGGCAAATCCCTAGATGAACGATTTATCCACAATCTTTATAGATCGCAATAAATAATCAGATTCAGAGATAACAGGAAAGAAAAAAGAGATTATGTTAAACGATTACTGTTGTCTACTACAGGCAGATGAACTCAAGATTGTTGTCACATGTTAATAATTCACATTCAAAGCAATAAGATAGATTCGGATCAGCAGAGTAAGTTTTCTCTAAAAAAGTCCCAAAACATAGTTTTTGAACCCACAAGTAGAAGTTACAGTGCTAGTATTCTTTCAGTTTCTTGTTTACAAAAAATGCAATCCCCACAAGAACAATTGTAATTATTATGTAGTTCAAGTAACCAAAAAAGATAGGAGTGTTGCTTATACCTCCACCATACAGGTTTACTACAGATCTCACGTCATAGTCAGTTATTGTGTAAATAAGATTGGAAGGCAGAAGGGGGTATACTTGTGGAGTTATCATTACTGAACGAGACCAGAATCTTCCATCATCATCGATGTAAAAGGGTATTTCATCATACATTCCCTCAAATACGGGATGTCCCAATCCCAACACATGACCAATTTCATGGGTTATTACCATGTCGATGTTAGGATCTATTTTGTCTTTAGAAACAGGATCAAGATAGAATATGACAACATCAGAAAAACCATACTGGGATAGTGCGGTCTCCCCTCTCACAACCTCTTTACCCAGAGACGGAAACTGTTCAAAAGTTATCGTTGCATCACATCCGAAATCTTCAAAATGAGAGTCTTTTGAAATAGTACGAAATTCAAAATTCCATACCTCTTTTGTTTCAGTATACTGTTCAATTCGATTTTGCCAGTTTTTTACTGCCTTGGATGTCTTTTCAAGCAATATGTCACGGGCATTAGGGAATACAGGATCAGAGAAATCTTGAGCACAGAACAAAGGAGATTTGTTTAACCTATAATCTGGAATGTAAAAATAATTTTCAGAACCAAACTCGTCGGTACCAGAAAATATTCCAAGTCCTGCTATGACTAATGCAAGACCAATAATTCCATAGACAAAAAGTCTTTTCTTCTTGGTTTTTTGTTTTTTCATTATTGGGTGTTTTTGGTCGTAATTTTCTTTGTCCTTATCCATCCAATTCCAAAACTTGTATTCATCATCATTGGAATTATTTGTCCAATCGGTCAAGTGCATAGATGTCCATTCGCATATATTAAAGATTTAAGATTAAAATTTCAAAAAATGTCATTCATCAGATTTGTGTCATAGAATTCAAATGATTTCACAACCATCAAAACCAACAAAGTAATTCACTGTTGGCTCAGTAGCGGCGCGTTGATAAAAAAATCCACAGATAGGTGTAATACTCTAGAACGAATTTTTGATTTCGCCAATTGATTTTAACTGCTCAAAATATTCCTTCTTTGAGTCCGCCCTTATATCACATACCAGATGAGTCAATCCAATTTTTTGATATTCATGTATTTTTGAGATTATCTCATCAAGATTCCCAACCAATCGAAGTCTTGTAGCACCGTCTGCACCAGTGTATTGAGATTCAATCTTTTGATTAGCAGCAAAATTGATTCGCAAAGACCAGATAAAATTACTTTTTTTCATTTGCATTATCTTTTGCATTCCCAAACCATATTCTTGTGCAGATAGCCCAACTGGATGCCATCCATCACCAATTGATATAACTCGCTTTAATGCACCATTTGACTGTCCTCCAATCAATATTGGTGGTCCCTTATCGGATACTGGCATTGGTTCACAGGAATAACCTTGCTTTGCATAATAGCCAGCCCACATCTTTCTCATTATGTCAATATTTTCTGCAACAGTCTTTGTTCTGTTTTTAAAATCATATCCAAGCAAGTCAAATTCTTTTTTGTTCCATCCTATTCCAACTCCAATCACCACTCTTCCGTTTGACAGCGAGTCCAGAGTTGCAATCTGTTTTGCCAAAACAAGTGGGTTTCTAAGAGGAACTAAGAGTATTGAAGAGCCCAGCTGTACATGTTCAGTAATTGACGCTAAAAATCCAAGCGTTGTCACATTTTCAAAAACTCTATTCCAAGGAGTGTCATTTTTTGGAACAATAATGTGATCAGATAACCATATAGAATCTAGTTCTAATTGTTCAATTTCTAGAGCAGTATCTTTTAGAAAAGACCGAGAAGGCAGAAGCCCATAATTTGAAAGAGAGACGCCTATCTTCATAACTAAATCAGCAATTAACTAGATTTTAGATTTGTGGGGGAATGGATAAATTTTGTGAAAAATCCATTTCACATCTAGCTAACCAGTAAAGTAAGTTGAGTCTCAAAGTCCCAGCTATGAGAGGTTTCAGGCATAACACATTTACTTTTTTGCGTACTTTAGCCTACAGGTTTTCCATTCCTAATACGTCATAGTATGCCTTTGGAATCATCTGTTGTGCTTTGAAAAATACATTGTTTACTGCAGTGTCAAGAACATATGTTTTTGCCCAATCATCTTCACTTCTAATAGAGCGACCAAACCCTTGAAGTAGTTTTGTAAGAGTTTTTGAGGTGTACCATAATGGAAATTTATCCATCTTTGCTTTGGTTCTTTTTTCTTTGTAATTAGGATAAGGAACCTTTGCAATTATTTGAAATCTTGATAAATCATCCTTTAAATCAACGCCTTCCCACAGTGAAGAAGACAACAAGACACCAGTGGGATCAGATGCATGTTCAGAAATTATCTCATCTTGTGTTTTACCATCCTTGTTATTACTATGACAAATTCTAATTCTTCGTGTATTTTTTGGAGAGAGGAATCTTAGAATTTTTTGACATCTAGGAATAGAAGAAGTAAGGATCAATCCTCGTTCTGAAGAATGCTCATCTAAGATCCTATCAATGGTTTTGATAACTTCAATCTCATCTTCTTCTGTAGAGCCATAACTGAGTCTTCTTATGTTTAGTAGATCAATCCTCCTATTTTCAATTTGAAAGGGGGATTTAGGAGCATCAACAAATGCCACATCATCTTTTGCCAGTCCCATATTTTCACAAAAACTGTTTTTATCTATAGTTGCAGACATGAAGATTTGATACTCAGTTTCAAAGAATGTTTTTGCAAATTTGGAAACATCAATTGGCTTTACAGAAATAGTTCTGAAATTTCCACTAATATCTCTGATTGGATCATTTACAACAAAATTATCCTTATTATCTGCAATGTCTATCTTTGCTTGGGCAGCCTTGTCATAGCGACGCTCTAGTCTGGTAATTAATTCATAGTCAGGTTCGTTTTGAAAAACAGGGCTTTCTTTGATATCTTTGATTTTTTTGGCATATGAATACGCTATATCATCGGTCAGTTTTATCATGGAATCTAAATCAGAAAAATCATATTTTTCAGAATTCAAGTTACATTCATCAATCTGTCCACTGAAAATATCAAACCCAACAAATTGAATTATTTGGTCTTCGATTTTATGTGCCTCATCAAAAATAGACACTTTTCTATCAAGATAGTCTTCAAAAAGTTTTTTGTTAAATTTCATTATTTGAAAAAATGCATGGTAGTTCCACAGAGAATGTTTTGCAACTAATGCGTCATATTTTTGCAAATAATAAGTACATGATGAGGAATCTTGGGCTTTATTTTCTACCTGCTTAATTGTAGGTTTGAATTTACAAACTTCAATTATTTCTTTTCCATTTTTACTAATTCTCTCTTGACATTGTCCTTTGTCACATGTAAGGCCCCATCTCATGGCCCTCCTTGAGTTATCAACATTTTCTGATGACATTAATTTCAAACATGGAAAGTTTTGTTTTCCTTTTACTGATTTTAGAAAAGGAATATCTTTGACATATTGATCTTGCAAATGTTTAGACGCTGTAACAGTAAAAGAACTATCAAAATAACTTGCAATTGTTGCCCCCACTAGAGATTTTCCAACGCCAGTGGGTGCGCATAAAATAATTTTTTTATAGCCAGATTTTAGCTCCTGTTCTATTTGACTAATTAGATCCTTTTGAATTTCACGGGGTGTAAATTGTTTGGGAAATTTTTCTAAAAGAGACAGGATCATTCTTGCTTTTTTGCATTATTAAAAGGATGAAGGTTCTTGTAATATCCAATATTGCAAACTAGTTTAATATCTAGTAGGATCTATAATTAGTATGGAATTATTAGAAGATAAAATGAGAGTATGGCTTGAAAGCGCTAAATTTGTAAAGCCACGTTCAGGGGTTTATGTTTTGTATAATAGAAATAAAGAAGTGTTATTTATCGGACAGACAAATAATTTAGAAGAAACTTTTACAAAATATGTAGATACAGATTTTGAGGGAAATGAGTGCAAACAAAAAACACAATCATATCAGAGGGTTTTTGCAGATAATCCTAAAGAATTGCAGTTACAACTAATAGAGCAATTCAAATCTGAAACAGGTAAGATACCCACATGTAATTCTAAGATCCAGTTGGAAACCCATTAATCAGAATTACACAAATTTACCATTATTTCAGTATTTTAAAAAAAGAACGTGTTATGAGTTATTTAATTTTCAGGGTTTATGAATGAGGTTTTTGAATGAAAAAGAAAGCAATTAATCTAAGATATATGTAATTGAGGAATGCATCAATGCTATTATTGTGAACAAATATTCGAATCAAAAGAAAAGCTGTATGAGCATGTTGAGGTCCATTCAGATATTGAAAGAAACAAGGAAATTATGGATAGAAAAAAACAAACAGAAGAAAAATAATCAAACCAAGGCTAAACGAAAAAAATAGAGTAAAAGTCAGAATTTTTCAAATTCAGGATATCATATAATTATTTTGAGGGTAGATGTTGTGGACTGGGTTGAAACGTTATTAAAAAAATCATGTGATAGAACTCTCACAAAGGGAGAGGTACTTCATAGTTTATTTCACATGATCGAAGTAAATGAGAACACACTAAACCATATTCAGACAGATAAAAGAGATTTTGGACCAGAACTTGAAGAATTAAAACAAACAGAAATCAGAGATTTGAATTTTCATTTAAAATATTATAGAAGTTTAGTAAATTTTATCAGTGCAATTACTGAGAATAAAATTATAGAAAATAAATCATAGAGTAGAATACACTAATTTAAAAAAATCCAAAGTAAAATACACAAATATCAAGTTCTTAATTTATCAAAAATAAAATTGTACTCTTTTTGCTTTTCTTGATTTTTACCATAATTTGTTTGTTCATCATATTCCTCAGATCTTTTGATTAATTCCAATTCTAATTTTTTTACCTCGATTCCTATTAATTTTCCTGAGTCTTCTTTTGCAAATTGTTTGCGTTGTTCTTCATTTGAACCACGTGTAGGAAATTTTTTTCCATAAAATATATCTTGTAACTTTGAAAGATTTTCTTGTTTAATTAATTCAGCTAGATCAAAATGACCTTGCTCATGTTTTAATAATAAATCATCTGCATTAGATTTCCGGACCCAAGAAAGTAGTGGATTAAATTCTACAAATAATCTAACATCTTCAATGAAAAATAATATCTCATCATTAATTCTTTCTGAATTAACAATCCAAGTATATTGGAATTTTATAACACTATGAGAATCTTCATAGACAGTAGGATTTGATTCTGCCTTAAAATCAGACCACTTTAGAAGAGTGTCTTTTGACCATCGAAGGCTTACATGTTCAACCATATTACTTTAATGAAAATCAAACATAAAATTATTGGCATGGTTACACCTGTTATGTTCATGGCGGAATCTGATATATCAAATATGCCGGATTCTGAAAATAGTTACTTTAATGAGAAACCAGTAATTTGGAAAAACATCATTCTCTTTTTCCATCACGCCCACTAAATTTACCAAAAGTCTGAGGTGCATCAAAACCCAGCCAAGAACATTTTTTAGATTCCAATAATCTATGCAATTTCTCGTGTTCTATCAATTCAACATCACCCCAATTACCATCATGTAAAAAGGTACATTTTTCCAAATGATTATTCTTTTGGGTGCCCTTACAAATTATCATCATATAATTAAATCAGGGCATATGAATTGAAAAATTTTTTTATTCAAAAATTGATGTTTGACGGAATCTAAATTTCATGGCATGGTCAGTTAAGGCAAACGTATGAACGACGTCAAACAGATGACTTGATTTAATTAAGAATTAGACTAAAAGATATCGCATGTATGATTTGAACAAATACATTAGGAATCTTTTTTTCAGGCTCAAAATAATATAAAAAGTTCAATAGGATCATTTTTTCAACCCTTTTTGATCAGATATCAAGACATGTTTTATTTTAAGAAATTTTGAATACATGAATTATTAATAAATTGGAAACAAGGTGTTTGCTGGTTTAATATCTGGTCATAACTCCCAAAGAGTAGATGCAAAAAGGATGTCAAACTTGCTTGTTTCCAAACTATTAATTTTAGTGAATTTTGGTTCTGTTAACTTGTCGGTAGTTTATTTTAGATGTTAAGTGTAGGTTGCCAGTATTCAAACAGATATTTCTTTCCTAAAGATAGGAATAGATACAATATTGTCATGGGAAAGCAGCCAATCCCTAAACAAAACACCAAGTAGGTTATGACACACAAGTGCCATTAATCGATAAAAAGGAATTGTCGGATGCTGCTTATTTTCCATCTGTGTTCAATACGGAAAATCTATCTGGAAAGGAATTCCAAGTCAGATGTCAATTTTGGGCAGAATCAATAAAGAACTGATCGGTGACGAAAGAAGCAACCCTATGTGATGTTGACAGGAATTTCAGTCATGATGTGAAATTCTCTAATCCTAAAACATTCATAGAATCTCTACTGGAATTCTGAATAACTGTTATCAAAGGATTATCACCAATACCTTAAGGT
>JABDKK010000099.1 GCA_013002265.1 Candidatus Nitrosopumilus sp.
ATGTACTGTGCATCCCGAATACTTTGCACCATAATCTAGGGCTTGTTTTTGGGAATCTAGTCCTGGAAAAGATGGTAATAATGCTGGATGAATGTTGATTATTCTGTTCTTGTATTTTTTAACAAATTTTGGACTGATAATTCTCATAAATCCTGCAAGGCACACAAGACCGTTTTTTGGAGTGACTCCGTTTTTTGACAGGATGGAAATTATTTTCTCATCGTATTGCTCCCTTGTACCAGAAAATACTTTACTCTCTACTATCTCAGTTTTGACTCCCAACTTTTGAGCAATTTTGAGACCTTTTGCATTTGGATTGTTTGATATGACTATTGCTGGGTTGATTGGAATCTTTTTTCGTTTAATTGATTTTAGAATGGATTCCATGTTGCTCCCACGACCTGAGATTAAGATTCCTAGATTTAGCAACTAATAATTGTAAAATTTACCTGCAATTAAAGTCTATGAGGTTATAGTGGTCTTATCTGTAAAGTAAAATTATAACATATGTGATATATCCTACAAGCAAAAACAAGCCTTCTTTTCTGCTAACCTTAAAACCCGAACGCATGATTGGAATCAATATTGCACTAAAGGCAATCATTACTATTACATCTAAAATTATTTTCTCGTTTACTTGAATTCCTACAATAACTGATGCAATTCCTATGATGGCAAAAATGTTGAAAATATTACTACCTACAATATTTCCAATGCTAAGATCAGAATGACCCTTTCTTGCTGCAATAACTGATGTAATTAGCTCAGGCAACGATGTTCCAATCGCAACTAGTGTCAATCCAATAACTAGTTCTGAAATTCCTACACTTTTTGCAATTACTACTGCATTATCCACTGTAAGAAATGCTCCTGCAGTTAGCAGTCCTAACCCAATCGCAACTAGTATCAGAGATTTTGTAAGAAATCTTTTTTGTGTGACTTGTTGAGATTTTACTGTCTCAATGTCTGATTCTTTTTTTGAACTTTTATAACTAAAAATTAAAAATCCGATAATTCCTGCAATCAAAATTATTCCGTCAATAAAATCAATTTTTCCATCAAAAATTATCGCAGATAATAACAGCGCTGCCCCAATCATGATGGGGATCTCTTTTCTAATGGTTGATTTTGAGACAGCAATAGGCGTGATTACGGCTGAAATTCCTAAAATTACTCCAATGTTGACAATATTACTTCCCACTACATTTCCTAATGCTACATCAGAAAAACCTTGAAATGCAGATGATATGCTTACTGCTAATTCTGGGGTTGAAGTTCCAAAAGCAACTACTGTTAAACCGATAACTAACTGGCTTATTTTTAGCCTGTTTGAAATATTAATAGAGCCTTGAACCAACCACTCTGCTCCAAAATAGAGCATTGCAAGTCCACCTGCTACAGCTAAAACGTTTATGATTAACTCCATACTTGATTCTCTTAAAACGATACTATCTATCTATTCTTGGAACTTGGGATGTTTGTAAAATTGTTGAAAAATAGTTTGATCTAGGGTTTGCAAAAACTAAACCCGTAATTTATAACAAATTCAATTATTTTCATTTTCATTGCCTAGACAAGTTAGGATGACTAAGAATGGGATTCTGTGTGAGACCCTTGATAAACGAGTCTTTTTGGATCCAAAAAACAGTCATGTAAATGGCATAAACTTTGTTTCACATGCCCACTCTGATCATCTTCCATCAAAGAATGGGGGGACAATACTTTCATCGATTGAGACAAATGAAATTGCAAATTTACGTGGATTTAAGATGCAAAATCACGTTGAATTTCTAGAAAATTTTTCTTTAATTGATAGCGGTCATATACTTGGTGCAAAAGGATTGCTCTTTGATGATATTTTTTACACTGGTGATATTTGTACACGAAATAGAGGATTTCTTAAAGGCGCACAAATTCCAAAATGCAAAACTCTAATCACAGAATGTACATTTGGTCTTCCAGAATTTGTTTTTCCAAAAATTGAAGAAATTTTAAAACAAGTAAACGAATTAATCTCTGAGCTTTACTCCAAAGGAATTCCTGTAATCCTAATGGGTTATCAATTAGGAAAAGCACAAACAATAACTCAACTCTTTGGTCATTGGGGGCCACTTTACTTTCATGATTCAGTTAAAGCGATGAATTCTCTTCATCAGAAATTTGGAGTTCCTCTAAATGATGGAATAGGTCATTCTGAGGCTCAAAAAAGTGGTTTACTAGAAAAAAAACCTTGGATTATGGTTGCCCCCATGCTTCCTGCAAAAAATAAATTCGTTCAGGAGATGAAATCAAGGTATGGCGCAGTAACTATTGGCTTTAGTGGTTGGGCTCAATCTTCAAGATTCTCATTTGGTCGTAGAACTGATTATTCATTTCCAATGAGTGATCATTGTGATTTTAATGAACTAGTGGAGATGGTTGTCAATTCTGGAGCTGAACAGGTTTACACAATTCATGGTTTTGTAGAAGAGTTTGCAGTACATCTTCGAAAACTTGGAATAAATGCACACCCGCTAGTTGAAAATTCCCTTGATGATTTTACTTAGTAAATTTATTGCATTCACATTCAGAAACTAGGCATGTCTCAGAATTTCTAATATGATCATGAGAGAAATGTTTGCATTTTTCATTTTTACAAATTCTTCTCTGAGCCTCCTTTTGAACAACTAATTGGGCAATTTTGTTTGCCTTGTCCTTTGAATATCCCTTCTTATCCATATAGAAGTGAACCACTGTATTGTAGAGAATCTCTGGTTTGAATTGTTTTTCTAACATGGCAATGTCTGGTTAAAATACCACTTTATTCTATTAAAAGATCGTGCAACAACGTAGTATTCTTCTATTTGAAAACTCTATAAAATCTATGTCAAGGTAATGCGGTTTTATTTTAGTGGCACCGATTCAAAGCCGTTTTGCCGTGATATAATGCGGTACTGTGAGATACATGTC
>JABDKK010000105.1 GCA_013002265.1 Candidatus Nitrosopumilus sp.
GTGTACTCGTACTGTATCACTAGACATACCACCAAAGCCATCATCAGCAGTTATTTTGAATTTTAGTGGTTCTGTATTTGTAAAATCAAAAGTAATTGGTCTAAGCGTAAGATATTTCTCTACAGTAGAAGATAACCCTACCACCTGTCCATCTACTTGTTCCCATTGATAAGTTAGAACATCATCATCAGGATCTGAAATTGAAGGAGTTATTGTCATGGCACTGATAGTTTGTAGTGTAAAAAGATCTCTTCCAGCGTCCACATGTGGGGGGCTGTTGACAGGGTTTACAATAATTTCGATGGTAGCAGAATCATTTGCACCTTGAGGATCTGTTACAGTCAACTCAAATGTCAATACCTTTATTTCCCCATTTTTTACTTCGGGGGCCATAAATGTGGGTTCAGAAACGGTATACGAAGAAAGAGATACAGGCTCACCATTGACTTGAATCCATTTAAAAGTAAGATTTTCGGCATCAGAATCAATTCCCTCACCAATTAGAATGACAGGTTTATTTTCAACTACATTAACTGATTCAATTTCAGCAAAAGAATTTGAAAAACCACCTACAAGGAAAAAGGCAAAAACAATAGGTAACAAAAATAACAAATTCATTAATTTTTAGTAATATACAACGGATATTAATGAATCTATTCTGTCAAGATCACGTCAGTTGTTCTCCTTGTCCAAAGTCGTTGGGTGAAGCCTAGTTTACAATAAAAAAGTCAGCCACTACAACATCATGGTACTGCAACTGCACCACATATACCCCTGAATCAAATGAACAAGCCCATCTTTATTAAAACTTAGGTAGATATGATACCTAATCGGTCTTTTTTATTAAAATCAAGCCATGGCAACTATCGTATGGTAGTTGCCAGACTTGATTTTTGGCACAGTATTGGTTTGGTTAATCAATTTATACTCGCAAAGAGAATGGAATTGTTCAGTTGTGCAATGTGCACAAGAAAGACAAATCATGCTATTTGGTTGCATACAATGAGAACATTTTGTATTCTCCCTTATTTTTCCACCACACTTTCTACATGATTCATCAGGCAATTCTATTCAGAATGGATTAATCAAAAATGAACATAAGCAACACTGAGAAGTCGTTCATGCCAAAGATCAGTAAGAAGATTATAATTCAAATAAAATAAACGATGTTTAATGGACAAAGTTAGAAAAACATTTGACAAGTGGGCAGAAAACGGAAGAGCAGAGTTAATGGAGCTTGAACATGGAAAAAATGTTTCAAAGTTTTTAGACAGTATTTCGTTTGATAGTAAATTCACATTTCTGGATGTGGGTTGTGGAAATGGATGGGTAGTAAGAAAAATAGCAAATAATCCAAATTGTAAAAAAGCAATAGGGATCGACAAGAGCAAGAAAATGATCATTCAAGCAAAAAAGAAAGATGGAAGTAAAAAAGAAAAATACATTCATGCAGATATTGAATCATGGAAACATAATGGAAAATTTAATTTCATTTTCTCAATGGAGTCATTATACTATGCATATTCCATAGAGAAAGCATTAAAGAAAATTTACAGATTGTTATCTCCAGGAGGGCAATTTTTTTGTGGCACTGATTTTTACACAGATAACAAGGCTACTGTGAGATGGGCAGATATTATGAAAATTCAGATGCATTTGCATTCAAAAAAAGAATGGAAAGAATTTTTTAAAAATGCAGGATTTGAAGTCAGGGCAAAACATATCAGAGATTTGAAGAATCGAAAAAAATGGAAAAGAGATTATGGAACTCTATTTATCATAGGCACAAAGCCAAAGTAATATTCAAATTCAATCAATATGTTATCATTTTATGTGAGCTGGAGCACGACATGCTGCTACGGCAGAGGAAACTCCTCCCTCCATACAGGAAATGTGATCTGGAGATGGATAATTAGAGATGATTGGCAACGGAACAGAAATGAATCCAATATGGCGTACTGTGATGGCAAAACCTGAGGCTTCCATAAAAGGAGTGAAAAAAGCCGACCCACATGGAGCAAAGCCAAACAGAACTGTAAGATCCTGTACTAAGTTCAGGTAGGCTGCAAAGCGAAATATCGTGAAAACAGAAGGAGGGTTACTCCCAGCACACATAATATTTTATTTTTAAAAATTCTAACTCATTGACTGAGCCTGTTCTTTGCATATATCTGCAGAGCATCCACATGTTGCATCACATAGACATGAGCCTTGCATCTCACAGTCACACTCAGAACCCATCTCTGCGGAGGCAGCACATCCACATGCAGCTTCTTCTCTATTTGCAGCAGTTGGTGGAGGAGATGTTTGTTCCTGTGGTGCTGTGTTTTCATATACACTTCTGGTTTGTTCATAATTAGATTCATCCCTTAATTGAGCTTCTCCTCTGTTGGTTTGATAGCCACCAGCTGAAGCACTAGTTTGATAACCTACCAGCCTACTTGGATCAATTCCTTGCTGACCAACTTTTTCATTTTTGAGTGAACGATTACTAACAATAAAGAATGCGATTCCTGCAATAGCTGCCATTCCAGCCATTCCATAAACAATCATAATTGGAAAATCACCTGTAGAAGTTGTTGCAAATCCTTCTGGGGGTGTTGGTGTGACACCTGCAATTTCGACACCATCTAAAACGTCTAATGCACCAAACCCAATTGTATACAAGTTTCCTTGGTCTGTGGATTGAACGCTTCTTACAGTGTATTGTTCATCAGCATTGATTTCCGCCTCAAAAATTCGCTCTACTTGCCTTCCTTCCCTAATACTGCTCTCACCCATGGTCCAACTAGAAACTACAAAGCCTGCAATTTCTTGATTCAGTCCAAACGTTCCAGCATCAACATTGATTCCAGTAGGATCAAACAAAAAGTGCCAATTAGTTAATGGTTGTTTTAAAATAAAATCAGCATCAATTAGAGGTTTTTTCAATACACTTTCAGCTTCGGGAGTATCAATGATTGCAAATGCTACAGGTTCCTTTTCTCTAAGTATGTTTAGTGGGAGATTAATATCGATTCCATCTATGATGATTTCCCCATTTGCAGATAATCCCCTCCAACCCAAGTCAACTAAAGTTCTTTGAGAGTCTTTAGTGATCACGTAATCAGTTAATGTTCCTTCTAAAACCACACGGTAATCAATTGAGGTGTTGATGTTTCTTGCTTTAAGATGAAAATCATAAGTAACAGTCAAATCGGATACTCTTGCTTGGCTCCCATCGGCTTTAATTTTAGCATTAAGTTTTGAAATAAGTTGTTGCACTCCTGGATCAGATGAATCAGCAGTTCCAGAAACAGTCCATTCTTTGTCACGTAATGTGTCAAACAGTTCTCCACCGTTAGGATATTCAAGGAAAATAGTTTTGAGGTAATTCATCTTAAATGGAGAAGAGTCATTATTTGGATTAATTCTAGCATCCAATTGGGCAGCCCATGCCGGAGAACTAGTACCCATTACAATAAGACCAGCAAGCAAAACGGTTAGAATTACAGCCCTAGACACGAGTAAAATCCATTAAATTAAGGTAATAAACTTATCCCAATTATTCAGATCGATGTTTTTGAAAAAGTAATATGTAGTAAGGATTGAAGACTATACAGTTTTAGGGGAAAATGGAATGATTACAGTATTAGCAGGAGGAACAGGATCAGTCAAGCTGATTCGAGGTTTAGTATCACAAGAATCCAAAGTCAATGTAATTAGTAATGTGGGAGATAATTATTGGTTATATGGTCTCTATGTATGTCCTGACATCGATACAATTGTCTATGGTCTAGCAGATTTACTAGATCAAGAAAGAGGGTGGGGAATTAAAAAAGACACATTCAACTTTTTACGCCAAATGGAAGTATTTGGAGAGGAGACATGGTTTAGGGTTGGAGATAGGGATGCTGCAACACATTTGATTAGAACAAACATGTTAAAAAATGGAAAAAATCTAAGCGACATTACAAAGTGGATGTGTGAGAAATTTGCAGTCAGAGCAAATATTATTCCGGTAACAGATAACAGTATTGAGACAAGAATCACCACAGATAAAGGAGAATTGCATTTACAAGAATATTGGGTAAAGCATAGAGGAAAAGATCCTGTAGAAGGAATTCAATATATTGGAGCAGATAAGGCTCGCCCAAACCCAGAAGCTGTTAATGCAATCCATGATGCAGACATGGTAATTTTAGCTCCAGGAAACCCATTAACATCCATAGGACCTATGTTACAAATTAAAGGAATAAGAAAAGAACTCTCTAAAATCAAGAAGAGAGTTGTTGCGGTGAGTCCACTAATAGGAGATAATGCAATTAGCGGTCCTGCTGCAAAATACATGCAAGCTGCAGGCATAGAATCAAATGCATATGGTTTAGCAAAGATGTATTCAGACGTATGTTCAAACATCATAGTTGATACAAAAGACAGAATGTTAATTAAGAAAATCCAGAGTTTAGATATGAAAGTGTTTGAAACAAAGATTACCATGAAAAATAAAATCGCGGAAGATGCATTAGCTAATTTTATCCTAAAACAAGTTCACATATAATTTGAAAATAGCAGCAATAATTCCTGTAAAGACTTTCTCTAAAGCAAAAACACGTTTAGATTTATCTCCAAATAAAATTGAAGAGTTATGCAAAGTGATGTTGGAGGAAATTTTGCACACCATATCAATATCTCCTCAAATTGAAAAAATTGTTCTCGTCACAAAAGAAAAACAGGCAATTCAGATTGCAGAAAAATTCAAAGCTGTTGTAATTATTGACGAAGATGAAAAAAGTGTTAATGAAGCTGTAGCATTAGCAGACAAATATCTTTTAGATAATGGTTTTGATGCATCTATTGTTTTTCCTCAAGACATACCATACATAAAAACTCAAGATATTGATTTTATGTTGAAATACAAAACACATCCTAATTTTGCAATTATTGTTCCATCTAGAAGATTTGATGGAACAAATGCACTAATTAGAATGCCCATAGACTTGATGAAGACTCACTACGATGAAGACAGTTACAAAATCCACATGAACACAGCAAAAGAGCATACTCTAAATGTTGCAATGGTATTTGTCAAGAGAATTATGTGGGATGTAGATAATTCCGAAGATTTGAAATTTCTTTTAGAACAAAATGAAAAGCCACACATTGCTGAAAAAATCAAAAAGATTTTAGATTAATCCATTATTTTTGCAAATGACCAAAATTTTCGTATTTTTTATTCAAGATCAGCAGCAAACTTATAAATGATGAATTAGAAAATGTTAAATATCATCATAAAAGGTTTTGGGAGATATTAAAATGGTTAAAACAGCAAATCCAAAGGACAAATGCCCAAGATGTGGGCAGGGTACTCTAGTTACAGATGCCAATACGGGAGAGAATTTTTGTGGCAAATGTGGATTTGTTATTACTGATAAAGTAGAA
This sequence comes from Candidatus Nitrosopumilus sp., assembly GCA_013002265.1. Taxonomy (GTDB): domain Archaea; phylum Thermoproteota; class Nitrososphaeria; order Nitrososphaerales; family Nitrosopumilaceae; genus Nitrosopumilus. The sequence continues at coordinate 5,422 of JABDKK010000105.1, forward strand.
GAATCAGGTCCCGAATGGAGATCCTTTTCAAACGAGGGTGAAAATAAGAGCAGAGCAGGTGTTCCAACATCTTTAGCAATGCACGATATGGGTTTGGCAACTGTAATCAATCCTCAAAATCGTGACGCCACTGGAAAGCCATTAACTGCATCCATGAAAAGCACAATTGAAAGGCTTAGAACATGGGACAGTAGAAGTCAAGTTCATGAACCAGTTGACAGAAACTTTAGGCAAGCATTTAGTGAGCTTGACAGATTAAAAGATAAGCTTGCAGTTGGAGATGCAGTAATTGAAAAAGCAGCTTACATTTACAGAAAAGCCCTTGAGAAAGGACTTGTAAGGGGACGTTCCATTTCAGCACTTATAGCATCTGCACTGTATGCAGCTTGTAGAGACACGGAAACTCCAAGAACTCTAAAAGATATCGGACAAGCAAGCAACATTAAACGAAAAGACATTGCTAGATGCTACAGACTATTATTAAGAGAATTAAATTTGAAAATGCCAGTTGTAGACCCAATCAAATGTATTTCAAGAATTGCGAGTAAAGCAGGTCTTTCAGAAAAAACTAAACGTAAAGCAAGTAAAATTTTACAGACGGCAGAAGAAAACAAAATTTCTGCTGGAAAGGACCCAATGGGATTAGCAGCTGCTGCACTCTATGTTGCTTGCGTCACTAATGGTGAAAATAAAACTCAAAGAGACGTAGCAGAAGCAGCAGGAGTAACAGAAGTCACAATTAGAAATAGATACAAGGGTTTGAAGGTAGCACTAAATCTGTAATGTTGATTCTTTTTTTGAATAATATCTAGTTAAAAATAAAATAAAAATTGACAATACACCTGAAATCAAGAATATGATTTCTAACGTAGACATTAGTGAATGTGAAAAAGCATCTTCCATTGGGATGAGATTAATTTGTGAGAGAAAATTTGCATATGAAAATACAAAATAATTTGTTGCCCAATGAATTAACAGAGAAGCAATAAACCCATATTTTAGATATGCCCAACCTAAGATTATTCCTCCTGCAGCAGCTTGAGCAAATTTGCCTTCACTCCAAGGATCCCCAAATGCAATATGAGCAAAACCAAAAAGTATACCAACAAAGACAATTAGAAAGATTGCTTTTTTGAAATCAAAAATATCCAAAGTGGATGGAGACCATAGGCACCTAAGGAAGTATTTTGCAGATGATTTATTTGAATAAAGTGCAAACAAAGGAATTCCAATTAGCAATATACGAAAACCAAATTCCTCAATTAACGGAGCTAATGTCACATAAAAAAATTGAATTAGAACATTTTCACCAAGTGGAGGGGTGGTTACAATTCCAAATTTTTCTTGGACAAAATTAACCAGAGCAGAAATTAAAATTAAAACTGAAAGCCATTTTGTAACACCTACCATATAATTGGATTTAGAAGAATACCTTCCAAAAGAAATCAGCGTGGAAATGGATTTCAAAAAATCTTGTTTTGGACCAAGAAGTGCAATTACAAAAATAATGGCATAAAATGACCACAGCACAACAAAAACATCACCGATGCTAAGATCCATTGGTTGTTGATGCAGAAAGGTTCCATCAAATAACTCCAAATGAGTCACGGGGAACTCATAATTGATATCACCACCAATATCACTTTCAAAAACAACAAAGATGCCAATTGGGAATGAAATTAAAAGTAAACCAAAAATCACAGAAAGTAACGCAGTAAAAGGGATTCCAATTGCTTGGAGGAGTTTATTTGAATTTTGCAATTTCGCCTAGTGCAGTTCTATGCTTTCTTCAGGAAATCCCAAACGAATCAGTGTATCCTTAATGGTGTCTCTATGATCACCTTGTAGGAAAATATATCCTTCTTTTGCAGTTCCACCACATGCATATTTGTTTTTGAGTTCTTTTGCGACAGTTTCTAAATTGTTTAGTTTAGGATCCAGTCCTTCAATCATCGTACCCTTTTTCTTAAAACGTCTTGTTTCTAACCGAATAATTATTTTAGTACTATCTTTGGCCAGATCCCCGCATGCGCAAAGATCTTCAGGGAGACCACAGGTATTACAAATTACTGCCATTCGTTAGATGTAAATGCGATTATACGCACTATTAAGCCTTGTTTGGATTCAAAATAATTGGATTTTTTAGACAGAAAAACAGTAAATTGTTGTGACAGAAGATCTAACAAAGAAAGCAGCAGAAATGTTACTTAATGGCGCCACAATGCTTAGTGAACCATGTCCATATTGTGCTGGTGTAAGGGTAATGAAAGAGGGGTTTGCTTTATGTATCAATTGTGGAAGAAAGCCCGAAAAAAAGGACATACCCAAAGAGAAGGCACCAGAATCTTTCAAATCGTCCTTGGTACTCACATTGGAAAATAAATTGCAAGTTTTATCAAAAGAATTAGAGAATGAAAAAGATCATGAAAAGCAACAAGAAATTTTAAAGTCAATTAATTCGATTTTAGAGACACTAGACAAAATGAAAGGAAAATAATCAAACAATTCAGTATTTTTTCTTAAATTATCAGTAGATCTTATGCAGATATGCTTTCATCAGGCAACAAAACGGGTTTTCCCTCTATTTGTTAATGAATAAAGTTTTTATGTTAAAATCCTTGAAGTTGAATTGTAATGAGCAGTAAAAAGAAATCAGCACCACTTCCGGCATCAAGTGGTGGCCTCATGAGATTTTTTGAAGATGAGACCAAGGGATTCAAGATGGATCCTAGAATCGTAATTTCAATTCCTATTGGATTAATTGCAGTTTCATGGGCAATTGACATATTCTTATCTACGTGAGAAAACAATGCAAAAAGCCCCAGACGATGTTTCAAACATACACAACAGGTTCTCCCTTACTCTGATCAACCCATCATCACACTACTTTTCTCTGGTTGCATCTCTTTCAATTTCAGCAGTAATTTTTCTTGCAACGTATTTTGGTTATTTGAACAGTATTTTTTCAGATGAAACGTGGTACAGACTTCCTATAATCATCGGGGTTTTAGCTGCAACACAATTACTTGATACACGATTTACAAAGAAAAAAGAATATTCAAAGTCACTTCATTCATCACTTTTTGGAACAATGTTATGGGCAGTAACACTTCTCATGGGATTGTTAGCAAGCATTGTATTATCAAAAGAAACATCGTTGTTCTTTATCATATTTGGAATGTTTCTTTATGCAAGTTTTAGAATAGGAATTTACACTACAACACTTGGAGTGAATATCAGAAAAGCTTGGGCAATTTGTTTTGTTCAGCCATTGGCAATATTTCTTGTATTAATTCCTCAGGATTTATGGATACCAATGCTTAGTGATCCATTGTCATTAGGGTATGGGGTTTCCTTTATGATAATTGCTAGTGTTTGGTCTTATCTTACAGATAGAGCAGGGCGACCGGGAATGGAGAGCACCCATAAAACCATTCAAGCATATCTTGCATCACAAGGAAATGATTTCACAGAAGCTGAGGAAATCATGGAACAGCGCTCAAATGAAACCAAAGTGTCAACGTCACAAATTAGGTTATCAGCGTCAAACGGACAAAAAGAGTTTAGAATGGTTTTGCCCGAAATTCATCCAGGCC
>JABDKK010000115.1 GCA_013002265.1 Candidatus Nitrosopumilus sp.
ATCTCTAATTGACCCTGCTAAAACAAATGGTACTTTGTTCTTTACACATTCATACATTATTCCTTTAGTCAATTTCTTAGTTTTTACCATGTTTGCAATAGAACCTGCTTTGAATACCGCATTGATAGTATCCATATGATTTCTATGTCCATGATATGCCAAAGTTGCATCATGCACATTCATCCCAAGCGATGTACCAAGTGTGGCATATTCAATATCATGCACGGCTAATGCATTTCCTGCCAATACTCCATCAATGTATCCAGTTCTAATCAGTTCTGCAACAGAGTCATCTGCACCCGTATGGACAATTGCAGGACCTCCGACGATTACGATTTTTCCCCCATTCTTTTTTGTATTGTAGATATCATCAGCAACTTTTTTTGCAATATGCTGAGTTGGTCTTTCACTGGAGCTGGAACTTCCCATAAATTCAAAGACATTAACTCCTTCTCTTGGACGTTCTGGGGGTGTAATTTTGATACCTTTTTCACCTACAATAATTTGATCACCTTTTTTTACATCCCTTACTGGAACACAAAATGCTCGATTACCTTTGAGAACAATGCATTTGTCCATCATCATATTTTCAACAGGAATCCATTTTCCTTTATGAAAAACTTGAGTGTGATTATTTGTTGTACTGTAAAAATTATCTGGCATTACATAGTTTTTTGGTGATTTTTTTAATGTGATTTGTTGTTGAATTTTTGATACTGCTCCTAAACGATAAACAGTCTCCAAAATTTCATCTAGATGTTTTTGATTTTTACCTGTAACTAATAATCGTGCAAATGATTGGTCTTTTTTCTTTTTACCAATTTCAATTTCTTGAACTTGAAATTCTCCATGTAGATCCATAATTTTATCAAAGATCTTCGTCAAAATAGAGGAATCAATCAAGTGTCCTCCCACCTCAATTTCTTGAGAAAATTTACTCATTTTTTTATTAAATATTATATCATAACTAAAGCTTACGTTTTTTTCTTGAGACTAGACAGGTAAGATTACTTTACCTTCAAATTTAGGAATATTGTCATTTTCAAATGCTTTTTCTAATTTTTCCTTTTGTTGTTTTGTAACTCCCTGAACAATTGTTTTTGATGATCCTGTCTTGTCAACTAAAGCGAGGATATATCCACTATTATCAGTCAAAACAAATCCTGCAGATTCATCCACAAATGCATACAGATTCTCTTCTCCAACAGGTGCCCAAGAATTAGATTTTGTATCTGCAAGTGCTAGTGCAGGCATGGCCTTTCCATCTGTCAAAGAGTTAAGATATTCTCTTGCTTCTGCGACCCGTTTTTGACCTAATTTTAAAGCCTGAAAATATTGCATATTCTCAAATAATCTAGTAGATATAACAATTTATCTTCTAAAGATTGTTATACGAATTTAAAATTAGAAGCATTATGCCACTGACAAATAACGTGATTATGAAACTAAACGAAATCACAACAATGGTGGAAGATAAATCAAAACTTTCAGAATCAGAAATTGATGAAATTAAACTAATTTTCAAAAGTCTGGTTGAACAAAATGAACGATATGATCTTGATGAAATAGAGTTTTGGTTTGAAAATGAAGGAAATTGGAATACACGAGAATCTCGTATTAGAATAGTAAACCTTGCAAACTATATCCAAGACAAATATCAACAAACAGCTCATCTAAGAATAATATCTGATGATGATTGCAGTTGTGGCAACTAGATTTCCAATTTTTCTAATAGTCTTCCAAAAATCTTAGCATTATCTGCTCTTTCACCAATAATTTCCTTAATTCTGGTATTATTTTTATCACCCTTGGAAATTATCTGAAAATATTCTTCATCAAGATCATTGTTAGCCTGTAGTCTTTTGATAACTTCAAACAAAATCCCAATTACTTGCTTTTGTGCATCAATTAATTCATCTTTATCATTATCTGACATTTTCTATGTATCCTCAAAAATTTTTCTCAATATCTCTTTTAACCTAGGATCAGTTATTTCCATTTCTGCAGATTCAATAAACGATGCTAGTTTATCTTTAGAATAACCTTCATTTTCATATGCTTTTGCTTGTAATGCCATTTCCAATTTATCAATTTGGTGGACTATCATTGATTCTTTTGAAATTCCTTTTTGATATTCCTGCCATATTTTTTGATATTGTGATTTGATTGGTTC
>JABDKK010000111.1 GCA_013002265.1 Candidatus Nitrosopumilus sp.
CAAGATTTTCATTTACCAAATGAATTCTGATTATCTTTTAACCTTAATTTTTTTCCACAATATCTCCACGTGGGTATGAAATTCATTCTACTAACTATATCCCCAGCACAACGTGCATGGGGTAATAGTCAAGGGATATTATTTCGGACCCACGTGGACGTGTCAAAACATATTAGCAATTCAGATAGTACAAAAACGATAGAGTTTTGCCAATCATCAACAAAACGATAAAAGAACTACTGCCATTATCTTTCACTTCTACTCCGGCAGTTAGCATAAGAAAGGAAAATGAGGTGTGGATTGCAACAAGCATGCTCATTCACTATCTTGAGTCATTTACTGATTCACTTGTGGTTACTGAAGACCATGAGAAACCAATCGGTGTGATCGGAGGTAGAGAGATAATTGAGAATATTTTCAGAGATCCTTCTTCTAACTTTTTTGATAATACCACAGTGGAGCAAATCACGGATAAAAATCTGATAATCCTATCATGTGAAACAACTCTGGGAGATCTTCTCACCACATGGAAAAAGACCCGACGTGCATTTTCCATCATTCCAAATGATTTGGGAGGATACTCTGCCATTTCCGGAAGAAAGATGCTTGAAATTGGCGCCAACTGTGTTACTGATTTGACAGTGTCTGAGTTGCCTAAAAAAGAGATAGTCACATTTGAGAACGACAGCACAATAAAGGACATCATAGGGTTGATGCTAGAAAAAAATACAAGAAAACTGCTTCTAAAAGATACGGACTATTTCATAAGTGACCGTTTACTAATCCAGGGTATTGCACAGGATTATGATTTTTTTAGAAATGTAAAATTCTTGGAACGTAAATTTGAGGAATCATTCAAGCTTGAAAAGATCAAAAAAATTTCAAAGGATGTGAATTTGGCAGAAATTTCAAAAATCATGTACTCTATGATGCACCCTTATGTTATGTATGAGGATCAGGTGATTACTCCATGGGACATATGCATGTCTTTACAATCTGACAGAGTAGAATTTCTGGGATAACAAAAAAATAGAATGTAAGGAGATTACAAATAGATTTTATTCTATCTGGATGTTTGTTGTCTTTGGTTGAGGTGTTGGTTTTTCCTTTGGAATCTCTACAGTTAGAATTCCATTGTCGAGTTTAGCCTTGACATCCGATGATTTTACTCTTTGAGGTAGTGATATCCTTCGATGAATCGATATTTCTCTATGCTCTTTTCTGATGTATTTTTTCTTTTTTTCTTCTTCGGATTCCTTGTGTTCTGCTGAGATGTCAATATAGTCATCTCCGACATTGAGGTTGATCTCTTCTTTTTTTATCCGTGGCATGTCTGCAGTAACTACAAACTTGTCTCCCTCATCTACCAAATCACAGGCTGTTGTGTCTTCAAACAGATGAAGTGGTTTTGATGTAAGGGCAGGTGCAAATGCATGTTCAAAATCTCGCTTAAAGTTGTCAAAGACTTTGTCTAGTTCACCAAATCCCGAACGCCAAAATGGTACGACCTCTTTTCTCTCCTTGTCATTATTTTCAATACTCATTGCGAACGATATATCAAAAAACAGATTTGTACTTTATGTCAATTCTCATTTGTGGTATTCATTTGCAGTTTATTTAATGTCCTTTTTCATCTCATGATACTCTTCAACTGTTTTTAGGCATCTCTTTATTTCTTGTACGTAATCAAAGGCTTCTGACAGTGGTTCATTTTCCAGTGCAGTTGTGAGACCTCCCAATAGATTCTCACATCGTTTACAAATCAACCTATTGTATCTTTCATATTTGCTATGTCTTCTATCTTTCAGATAAAATGATTGACAAATTTCACATCAGATAATGTCGAACAGAAAATAAAGATCATAACAAAAACATCCAAAACCAAGAAGAAACCTAAAAGATCTTATTCACGTATTGGAAAATAAAGCGACTGGTAAATAATCTGCAAATGTGATGTTTTATTTGATTTTCAATAGAAAGCATAAAGGCAGATAACCTGAGAGAATTCGACAGTATTTTGAATGACACGAATCAAAAATATGATATTTGCAGATACCCTCAAATCAGTCTTTTCCAAAAAATGAATCATTCAAGATGAAATTTAATCTCAGAAAATTTGGCATGGGTCTGGGGCCTGTACTGTTTTTTCTAATTCTGTTAATGCCTACTCC
>JABDKK010000174.1 GCA_013002265.1 Candidatus Nitrosopumilus sp.
CGGGGTCGCCTAGCCTGGTAGGGCGCGCGCCTGGAAATAATTAACCATAAAGCGCGTTCTCGCAAGGGAACGGGAGTTCAAATCTCCCTCCCGGCGCCATCCTTTTAATTTAATTTTGAGGTTTTATGAATGACAAAATACCATTTAACATGGCCGACATTCTTATTCGAAATCCATCAAATGAAGATATTCCACTAGTCCTTGGATTACTCTATGAATTGGGTAGACCAAAACCCCAAAATGATTATCAAGTTGACGATTTTAAAATAATGGTAAAAAATCCATCAAAGATTCTGATAAACAAATCCTTGTTGCACAACTAAATGATAAAATTGCAGGTATGATTAGTATTATTTTCTTATCTAGATTAAACCAAATAAATTATGAATTGTATATCCCAGAACTACTAGTTGAAAAAAATTATCAAAAACATGGAATAGGCAAAAAACTAATTAAATCCTGCATTGAGATTGCACGAGAAAAAAATGTCATAGAATTAGGCTCGAATCAGGCAATCAAAGAAAAGATTCGCATGAATTTTACAAACATTTGGGATTTGAGCAATCATCACTTTCTTTTACAAAAACAATTAGTTAAAATCTTTAGATTTTAATTCGACAATATTTCCACGTTTGAACTTTTTCTTTAATGCAACTAAAATTGGTATTGCAATAATTGAGATTATAACTGCAAAAAATACTGCAATTGATGCATAGTCATTTACAAATAATTTTGTTTCAAACCATGCTTGCGGTAAAATTGTTAGAAAATCTTCTCCAGAAAAGTCTTCTATTGTTCCAATGGCTAAACTGTATTTTCCACTTTGATTTTTCTCATCAGATACTACAATAAAATACTGACCATCTGTAGGAATTTCAGTTGTAATTTCCTGTCTTTCCCAATATGTCACCTGACCAAACGGTTCGTAAAATTCACTACTTGGAAATTCTCCAACGTATGGATACTTTTGAACATCTTGACTCTCTATTGAGTCTCCTTGAAACTCATTACTAACTAAAAACATTGTAGGTGCATACTCTTCTAATCCCTCCATTTTTGGAATTACAAGGCTGGCATAAAGTGAATCTCCTTTTAATGCATCAAACTTGTAATATTTTGCCTTATTTGCACCTAGATTCTCATATACTGCCCAAGATATTTTGTGATCAGGAATATTCAATGCTGAATCAAAATCTCTATGTGATTCATCATGTAGAATCAATTTGTGTGCATATGCTGAATTAGTCATCATCAATGCTACGACTAATGCTATGGTGAAAATTACTTTCATGTTAGCGATTTTGAAAATTTGTATATTAAGAGGACCCAACAATATTCTAGTTAGCACTAGAACCCATTTTGGGTACTATTATTATATTAAAACTACACAATTCCTATCATGAGTCAGAGATTGGTTCAATCTTGTATTTCATGTGGAAATGAATATTATGAATGGTCTTGTGATCATTGTTATAGTAAATCTGTAATGAAGAAAATTGGAGAGGAAAAAATTGCTCAAATTAGATGACATTGACTACACATCTAGTGTAAGTGATACAAAAATCCCAATACGACTAGGTTATCTTAAACCAAATGGTGCGCCAAATGTACTATCTTTGTGGCATATCTATATGGATGGCGCAATTTATTGTGCAACTCAAAAAAGTGCAAAAATTGTTTCATACCTGGAGAAACATCCTCTTTGTGGATTTGAGATAGCTGCTGATAAACCTCCGTACAAAGGAATCCGTGGTGAAGGCTTGGCAGAAATATTAGAGGATCAGGGACAAAGAATTCTTGATTTGCTCATTGACAAATATCTTGGAGACAAAGAATCAACCCTGTCCAAATTTTTAAAAGAAAATTCTAATAATGAGGTTGCAATTCGCATTACACCTCAAAAGATTTTCACTTATGATTATTCCAAGAGAATGAAGGATATTTGATTATGACTGCTGATCATGGATGTCCTACTTGTGGATCTAAAAATTTTGGAAATATTGAAATGAAAAAAAATTCTGATGGTACATCATCGTGGAAAAACCAGTGTTATTCGTGCAAAAAGTTTTGGTATTCTTCTCCATAATTATTATTTAGAAAAATCATCCCCAACAGAAACCGATTAGTTTGTTTTTCTTAACTACTCCAATATTTTACCTATATGATTAAATTTCATATGTGGAACACTTGTTTTTAATTAACTATGAATTTTTTTTTAAAGCTAAAAATGGAATATGTCCGATTCTATAATTTCTGAATATTCATGGTAAACAGAGCCGTTCAAAGAGCATATGAAATTCTTGAAGGGACAACCAAAGACAAAGTTACAAGGAGTTTTCAAATATTCATTATTACACTCATTGCAGTAAATGTTCTAGTTGTAATTATAGAAACAGAAGAATCTGTTCTTGATGAATATGGTTATCTTTTTACCCCGTTTGAGGTTTTCTCAATCCTAGTTTTTACAGTTGAATATATTAGCAGAATAATTATTTGCAAACTAAATCCAAAATATAATAAATCAAAATTTGGAATTTTGAGATTCATTGTTTCTCCAATGATGCTAGTTGATCTTGCTGCAATATTACCATTCTTCCTGCCATTTGTGGTAACTGATGTCAGATTTATCAGAATAATCCGCCTCTTGAGATTATTCAGATTATTCAAGCTTGCAAGATATTCTGAACCTATGCAAACACTTGGGGATGTGTTCAGAGCTAAAGCAGGTGATTTGGCAGTTGCATTTTTTATTTTATTTATTGTATTGATTTTTGCATCAAGTCTCATGTATCATGCCGAACATGAGGCTCAACCAGATGTATTTTCTAGTATTCCAGCATCAATGTGGTGGGGAATTGTAACTCTAACTACCATTGGATATGGTGATGTTTTTCCTGTCACTATACCTGGAAAATTAATTGCAGCAGGAGTGGCAGTTATTGGAATTGCAGTCTATGCCATTCCAACAGGTATCATGGCTTCTGCATTTACTGAGGAGCTTAGAAAGAAAAAGGAGGCTAAAAACCTAACATGTCCTCACTGTGGTAAGGAATTTCTAGATTGATCTTGAAAAAGTCAAGCCCATGTGACTATTTTTCTTTCATCCTCATATATGCCCAAAAACATTGAAAGTGTAATCCTTTGTGTGTCTCCTTTAATTTCTGTAACTTTGTGATAATAATTTGGATTAATAATTGCCAAATCCCCTACATTAAGATTTGAAATCACGCAAAAGTCTGATGATTTTATAACTTCTGATGAGTATCCAAATTCAATATTTCTAAACCTCTCATTTTCTCTCTCCCACTGTTTTTTGTAAATTATTAAATCTCCTCCAGATTCTGACTCTTGTAAATGAAGAACACATGACAATTGATAATCAATATCTGCAATATTGTATTCTTTACCTTCGAACTTTACATTATCTTTGTGAATTGGAATTTTTCTTCCCTTTTTGTATACTCGAATCATACAAGGTGAGTAGTATTTCTCAGAATCACTAGCTAATGTAACTGAATTGACATAAAATAATTTTTTAACTGATTGGCGAATTTTATCAGTTGTTTTTAGATCCCCTAGAAGTTTAGCAAATAATTTTTGATTCTTCATTGCATCATCAAAATATTCTTTTCTTTTTGTAATGTATGACATTAGAAATGAACCAATATCTTTGAATTTTTTGTTGTTACGAATTATCAATAATGAATTTTCTATTCTATTGACAATTGTATTGCAGGAATCTTTATCATAAAAATTTCTTATAATTATTGCAGGAATTTTTCCAGTTGATAATAATTCTAAATAATTCCTATTTGGTTCCAAGGTTTCAACAATTATTGGAGACCACACTAATATCCGCCTACACCTGAATGAGACACCTTTGATGATAAGACTCCCGAATCATCCCTGCTAATAATTTCACATTTTAGAAAAGCATCAATTAGGCAGGATTTCATTACTTCCTCAGTCCTTTCTGCAACATTTTGAGGCAATCCAGGAACGTCTGCCTCAGTAATTCTAATTTTTTCTACATCTGAATAATTATCCTTGTTTCCATCTTTTCTATGAGTCACAGAGATTTCAAATGAATCATTTGATAAAATCTGATTGCCATTTCCCCAAATAATGTCACTCATACACTGGATTATTTCTTTTAGCATATTAGTACTATTGTAAAATTTGATTTTTGGCACTAGACATCCCTAGTGGTATTTGTTAAATAATCTCAAAATATAAGTTACCCATTGTATTCTCTAATCATAATTTTTCTGCTAGCAATAATCTTTGTGCCTTTGTCTTTTGCTGAATCATCTAATGTTGGGATTATTTATTGGAAGCAAGAAATAGTTTCCAAGAATTCTTTTGTAGATATTTATGTTGAAGATGATGACATGAACAAAAAAGAATATCCTAATTTTGCAGATAAATTTACTATTCATGTTTGGTCTGATACCTCCCCTAATGGATTAGATATTCAGGTAGTTGAAACCGGAGTGTATTCTGGAATTTTCAAAGGAAGTGTGTTTGTTGCAGATTCTGGTGAAACCCTAAATAATCGACTAGTCTCAAATCCGGGTGATATTTTGTATGCAAAATATATTGATAACACACTTCCAACTGGTAAAACCTCTGAGATTATCTCCACTGCAGTTGTAAAAATTTCAGGTCAAAACATGGATGAAATTTTAAATAAAATTGATCCAAGTCTGCGAAGTAAAAAAACTACTGAGCTTGTTCCATCATGGGTAAAAAATAACGCAGGATGGTGGGCAGATGGAATCGTTGGTGATAATGAATTTGTACAATCAATTCAGTTTTTAATTAAAGAAAAAATCCTTGTTATTCCTCTAGTAGAAACTAAAACAAGTACATCTCAAGAAATTCCATCATGGGTAAAAAATAACGCAGGATGGTGGGCAAAAGGTGAAATTAGCGAGGCTGATTTTCTAAATGGAATAAAACATCTAATCCAGACTGGTTTAATTTCAACTGATTCTGAGGCTAAATCTGATGGCAAAAATGATATTTTTCAAGAATGCGAGTCAATAAAATCTGCATATACAAGACTTGGATGTGAAAAAGAGATTAAACAAAAAATCGAATTTGAAGATTTTAAAAATAAATCCACTGGATACACTGTGGGCTCTACAATATTTTACTATCCTGAAATTGGTAATTTTGGAAATGAGTTAGAAATTAGTACTGGTGGCCAAGCACTTTTGAGACTACGAATAATGGTTGAAAATACTGGAACTGATAATATCACTCTAATGTGTACGGGACCATCAATTTGCAATTATGATGTATGGGATGGATCTAAGGCATTCAAATATGCTGGGATGGATTTTGTATCTGGCCAGATTGTAATTAAACCCAAAACTTCATTCATTTTTAATATAATGTTTGGACCAAATATTGGGTATGGTGGAACAACCTTTGAGTTTGATGAAACAAAAGAATACTATTTTAGAATCAATGAATCGTGGGGGAAAACTACGATTCCACTCAATTTATCAAAATAATTTTTTTAGAAAACTAGAAAATACTGCTAAGCGTTTTTAATTTTTTCAGATCTGTAATTTCAATGTCACTACTTAGAGTAACAATTTTGGCAAGCTTTGGATTTGCCTTTTCCCCTAATCGTAAAACAGGTTCACCTTTTAGTCTGATTTCAAGTGTTATTTTTTCTTTTTTTAGATTTTTTGCAAGATCCTTTGCTTCAGATAACTGTTTGACAAATCCTGGTTTTGATGAAACCTTGATTGGAATGTCAATAATGTCTATTATTCTGATATTTTTTTCTGCATTGAAATTTATTGCTGGGGAACTATCGCAAGAAATTTTCAAGCTGCCACTTTCTAGATAAGTTAAAAAATTGGCGGGAAGGTTATTTTTTTGCATTTCTTCTCACACCTATTTGGTTGTAATTGTCAGATTACCTGTTAGGGCAACTGTTCCAGTTGGGATAGTTTTGCCGTCCCTTTCGATTTTGCCTTTCATCTCTAAACCATCAAAATTATAGGTTATTGAGGCATGTTTCTCAGTTAGCTTGTCGAAAACTTCTGCTAGCAAATTTGCCCATTCTTGTTCTTCAGCCATAGTTGATCACGGCCTTGATTGTATATAACCTAGTGATAACAAAAACTTATAGTGCTAACTTTTTGAATATTTTGAAATTCTACAAACAAGACTATTATCTTGTAAAGAATATTTTGATTCGTGTATGAAAAATCAATATTTGTTTTTAGAAGGGATCTAAGACTAGTTGACAATACTGGATTAATTCAAGCTCTGAATAATTCCAAATATGTAATTCCTTGTTTTATCTATGATGAAAATATTTTAAAAAGTAAAAAAAACTCCGAGTTTAGATGCAATTTTCTCAATGAATCACTTGTTGAATTAGATGATCAATTAAAAAAGAAAAAATCTTCACTGCAAATATTTCATGGCAAACCTGAGAAGATAATTAACGATGTCATTCAAAGTAATAATGTTGATGCAGTTTTTCTAAACACTGACTTTACTGATTATTCTATTAAAAGAGATGATAAAATAAACAAAGTTTGCAAAAATACGAAAATTGATTTTCATAGTACTCTTGATTATTTACTACACAATCCAAATGATATCAAAACCAACGATGAAAAACCATACACTATCTATTCACATTTTTATAAAAAAGCAAGACAGTATACGGTCAGAAAAGTTTTAAAAAATTCTAAAAGCAATTTTTACTCAAATAGCATCTCAAAAGAATCCATCAAATCACCTACTGAGTCTGTAGTTTCAGGTGGACGAAATTCAGCAATTCAAATTTTAAAAAATTTACACAATTTTAGGAATTATGATAAGGCAAGAAATTACCCTTGGATGGATTCTACAACAAAACTTTCTGCCCACAACAAATTTGGAACCGTATCGGTTAGAGAGGTCTATCATGCTATTTTAGAAAAACTTGGAAAAGACCATACTCTGATGGGTGAGATTTACTGGCGAGAGTTTTTCAGCCACATTTTATTTCACTTTCCTTGGGCTCAAAGGAAATCATTCAAGGCCAAGTTTCAGAAAATTCCCTGGTCAAAATCTGAGGCAAATTTTGAGAAATGGTGTAAAGGAATTACTGGTTTTCCAATAGTTGATGCAGGTATTAGGGAGCTTAATGGTACGGGGTTTATGCATAATAGGGCAAGAA
>JABDKK010000181.1 GCA_013002265.1 Candidatus Nitrosopumilus sp.
CAAATTCCAGAAACAATTGTATCAAAAATGGTACCGTGAATATGAAAACCATATGCGGGTATGGCACCCATGTCAACATAGTATAATCTAACTAATTCTTCAGTTTTTGCAGGCAATGGATTTGACCAATACTGGTCAGCATATCCATTAAAGAAGACATAATCAGGAGTCCATGTCTCTTGATCTTCTAAATCATATTCTCCTTTGACTAGAACATATTCTCTTGCAGGTTCTAGACCATCAATGGGATCAACTATGAATGCACCATACAATCCATTTCTGACATGAGATGATACGGGCATTACATGACAATGATACATGAAAAGTCCTGAGGGTTCAGCAATGAAATCATAGGTATAGGATTCGCCTGGCAAAACTTCTTGGAACACTCCATCGTTTTGCTCATCGTGATCACCATGAAAATGCATTGTGTGAGGAAGTTTTCCATTATTAATGAAATTGATAATAACTCTGTCACCTTCTGTTGCCCTTAACGTAGGGCCAGGAATTGTTCCATTGTATGTCCAAGCTTCAACTCGGGTTCCGGGTGCTATTTCAAGAGTAGTGTCTTCGGCTATTACTGTAAATGTTCTTGTTGTGGGGGAATGGTGGACAGATGTATTTTCTGCAAAAATTTGTAGAGGAATTTCTGCATCAAGAAAATATACTCCAAAGGCAACTCCAAGAGATACAACAGCTACAATCATGACAACAGTTCTGTCCACATACCAAATGATTACCAATTCTTAATAATAAAGCGGTTTAATCTGCAAACAAGTGCAAACAACAAGAGACAGTTATCTTATGTAAGATGTTTTTCTAGAATTTACTTGGCCCCAAGGTGTAAAGGATGTTGCGTTGAATTCATCATTCATAGGTTTGTGAAAGGTAGAAAATATGAAAACGGTTTGAAATGGTGTTCTACTTGTGGCAGGTTTGTTCAAACAAGTTTAATTCGTTGTTCTTGCTGCAATACAAAACTAAGGGTCAGAGCAAAACACAAAATACATAAAAAAATCTAGTCAACATTACAGCAAATTTATTTTCTAGCTATGCATAAAGAGCATATTCTTAATGCTCCAATTCATTTGAGCATTCAAGAGAGCAAACATCATCACACCAGTGCTCAAAATTCTTTCCACAGACAATACATTTTCTCATGTATTGAACACCTCTTTGAAACCATATTTGAAATAATGTATTTTTATCATGATGTAATTTTATTATTATTGCATATATTTTACAAGTGTTAAAGTAGTTTCAATTCCCGAAATTCTCCTTAATTTGTATCTAATAGCATCACGGATGTGATCTAAATTGGAGGACTCTAATTTCACAATCATTCTCCACGGTCCATCTACTGTTGTAATTTCTTTTACAGTATCAATATCATCTAATTGATTTGTCACATCTGTAGCAGAATCCTGTTTACACATTATCAAAACAAAAGCAGTACTGAATAAATTTTCCATTCTTAATTATCACCTAATGAAAAATTGGTTTTCATAAATATTGGATCCTCTAAATCGATATAATTAGTGCGTATACTTTGTGGTACACTGTGGCACAAATTTTTGAAAAGTTAAAATGGTTGAATGCAAATTTGACAAAAATGAATAGCAAAAAAAGAATCTCGACTGAACATGCAAGTTTTAGAATTAACTCTCCTACATTGAATAATCTAAAGAAAATCTCAAAAGAACAGAAACTCAGCTTGAATACTTATGTAAATCAGATTTTTGATTCCCATATCAACTGGGATCTTCATGCACCAGAAGTTGGTTGGGTTATGATGTTAAAATCAGCTTTGAAAGAAATTATCAAAAACATTGATGAGGAATCTCTCAAATCTACTGCAAAAAATGCTGCAGAAAGTGGGGCAAAAGAAATTGCACTATCCATGCGTGGAAAATATGACATTGAGGGATGGCTATCTATCTTAAAAGATCGTGCAAGATCCTCTGGATTTTCTATTAAGGAATATTCAGATGATGGGACAATACGTTTGATTTTACATCATGACATGGGTGAGAAATGGTCAATATTCTTTGAGACATATTACAATACCGTTTTTGATGATTTGGGATCAAACGTGAAATCAGATCATACTGAAAACTCTATACTATTAGATATCAAATCAAAAATAATCCAGTAGGAAATGAATTCCAAATTCTTTTGATTAGATTTAAAATTTGATTACAATAAAGATACAAAAATATCAAATCTGCAGAAATGTGTTAATCTTGAAATTGCTAATTGTGGATGATAACAAGAAAATCACTGATATGTTTGAAGAGTATTTAGGATTTCAGGATTTTAAGGTAAGAGCAATAAATGATGGGGAATATGCATTAATTAATTCAAAGTAAGGATTTGATAAAAATTTACTGGACATGCCAATGCCCAAATTTGGAGGGTTGATGAATCTTAAAAAAAGAGAACTTACTGGTTTTTAAAAAAAATCATTATCCTTACTGCATTGACCCTAAACAAGGAAGTTTCAGAGAAAATCAAAATAATTGGAGTAAGCAGGATCATTTCAAAACCAATTGACATGCCAAATCTAGTCAAAGAACTTGAGGGCAAAGCCATTTAGAATCAAAGTATCAATTTTTTGAAGGATTATATCTCCAAATTAACAGTGAATCAGAGATGATCAAGGGAATTGTGGCTTCAATGAGCCTTACAATGGTTTTAGTTTTCGGACTGCTCTTTGCATTGCTTGCAGGTCTTGCATTTTATTTTGACATTGGGGTTTATGCCACAGTTGCAATGGCAGTAGGTTTAGGCCTGTTCCAGTGGGCAATAGGACCAATAATTGTAAAATGGAGTACAAACATGAGTCCGTTAAACAAAGACGAGTTTCCATGGATTGAAGAAACAGTTCATGAGATTTGCATTAAGAATAGAGTAAAAATTCCAAAAATTACCATTGCAAATACAAGCATGCCAAATGCATTTGTTTTTGGCAGAACTAGCAAATCTGCAACTTTGACATTAACGCGAGGTTTGTTGAGTACTCTATCAAATGAAGAGGTTAAAGGAGTAATTGCACATGAAGTTGGCCACATAAAGCATAACGACATGGTAGTAATGACAGTGATTTCAGTAATTCCCACTATTGCATATTTTATTGCACTATCAACTATCTTTGGAGGAAGAGGCAAAAATCAAGGAGGGGCTACAGTGTTAATCGGAGTTGGTGCTTTTGCAGTTTACTTCGTCACAAATCTGTTGATTCTATACTTTTCACGTCTAAGGGAATTTTATGCAGACAATTTTGCTGGAAGACAGGTTAAACCATCAATTCTTGCAAATGCTTTGGCAAAGATTACTTATGGACTAAGTTTGCAAAAACAGCAAGCAAAAAATTCTACTTTGAGGTCTTTTTATGCAGTAGATCCGATATCTTCTAGTTTTGAAGTGACAAAGTTTTCTTCATACTATAAGGATCAACACATATCAAAGGACGAGGTCAAAAAGGCCATGGATTGGGAGAGAAAAAATAGTTTCAGCAAGTTTGGTGAGATCTTTAGAACTCATCCTTTAACATACAAAAGAATAGAAAAATTATATCAGCAAGAACGTAACCAGTCTTCAATTTCTATGTAAGCAAAATTGTTAGCATGCCACAAGTTATCAGTCATATCCAAATATTTTTTTGCCATAAATGTAGTAACGAGAAGCTGTTATTCTGCGTCGTAGAATAATAGGTTGGGAAAACAGTTCATGTTATGGTCTGTCCTAGATCGAGTTTTCCAAATATTTCTCGTCAATTTCTATTTTTTAGATTATAACCCATAGGATTTGAGTGTGTATGTGATTTTCTATTTGATTTTAGTTCAAGACTTTTGATTGAATTTACTGGATTGAAACCATTTCAGATACGAAAAAAGTTTTAGAGTGAACCTGTTATAGCTTGAACCGTTTTTGAAGCAACAGTAAACTAAATTTGGAGAATAATAATATAAACATAAATTTCAATATTAAGATTAACAAAAAATCAACTCAAATGCTGAATCCAAAAAAGTTCGGAGAAGTTTAGTATTTTTGAACAGATTAAATAAATTTATGTTTTTGTAGATTTGACTATCATTACAGGACATTTTGCTTTTGTCACTACACTTGATGCAATACTGCCCAACACCATTTTTTTAAAACCTGACCTACCATGAGATCCCATTACAATCAAATCTATTTTGTTACTCTCTGCAAAAGACAAAATGCCATCAGAGTTAGAAGGATTGTGAACGATTTTAATTGAGATTGGAACATTTTCAACAATGTGAGAATTTTTTATTTTATTCAAATCTGCTTTTGCTTTATTTTCAGATTCGTCATGTATCTCTTGGGCACGTTCCCAAGACATGCCTGATGTATCAGTATCACGTCCAATAACGGTCAACAGTATAACTTTTGAATCAAATTTTTTTGCAATCTCCATTGCTTTTTCAAATGCTAGGTCACCAAAATTTGTAAAATCATAAGGGACAAGAATGGTATTAGGCATTCTATTTGGATCATGCATTACATAATTAAAGATTTGAATATTGGTAAAAATAACAGATAATATAGAAAATGTCAAAAATATTCAAAAACATAGCAGTTGCAATCATCACCCCAACCCACACAAAAAAGTCATTTAACATAGGATTGGAGATTGCAAAGAAATTTGATGCAGAATTAACAGTAATTGAATGCATGTACAAGGTTCAGCCAAAACTGTATTTTTTTGAGACAAAATCTGACAAAAAAAGGGCTCAAGCTCAGCTTGCAAAGATAAAGAAAGAGCTGGAGAATTGGAAAAAAATTGCTTTGGAGAAAGGTGTTAAAATTAAAACAAAGTTTGGATTGACTGATTCTATTTCACACTGGGTAGTTGATTATGTAAAGCAGAACAAAATTGATCTGCTTATAGTAGACTATCCAAAACTATCCATGGTCGAGATGACAATTTATGATGACATCATCAACAGCATACACCATGAATCCCATTGTCATCTATTAACCACAAAACAGTAATCATCAAGTGTCTGTTATTTTCATACAGGTGTTTCTAAAATTGAGGTTTTAGTGACAAAAATCCTAGCAGGATGCTCAGTCCAATGAAAACGGTAATGGTAATTATCATATGCCTTTGTGCTTTTTCCTTCTCGTAAAACTTTCTTGGAGTAACTCCTCCAATAAAGAATACAACCATCATACCAAGAACCAAACCAATAATGTTTGCACCAGTAAGAGTCAGAGCACTAGAAAAGATTTCAAAGTCCCACAAGGCTATTCCTATCCCTGAAACAGTTGCTGGTGGGACTAAGGCTGCTGCAATTGCAACACCTACCAAAATTCCAGGAATGTTTGAAGACATTGCAATTCCACCTGCCAAACCAAGCGCAATTGCTACTGCCAAAAACACTGGAGAAACTACAGTCCTGGATAGAATTTCATCAGTTAGCGGCAAATCTACGAACTGTATAGTAATTCCAGTCAGTATGGCACCAGTAGCAATAACTGAGACAAGCAAGATAGAACCCGATGCTAGAGCCTTTAGCATTTTCCCAGTCTGGCCTACTGCAGTGTTAAAAGAAAATGCAGAAATTGGACCAAGTAAGGGGGAGATAAGCATTGCACCGATAACCAAAGATGCGTTGTTTGCAAATACTCCAGCTGTTGCAACACCTGCAGCTATGACAATCATGAAAAGAAGATTTTTGTTAAACTTTACATTTGGCTCTATTAGAGACTCGTATTCTTCTATGAGTTTTTTCTTTTTTACCTTGACTTGTTTTGTATCAAGTTCTTTGATATAGTTTGTAAGATAATCAGATAGGGTGGCCTCGATTGCCAGACTAGTAACATACAGTTCTTTTCTTCTAGTATCAACAATTTTGTTTAATTCGTTTGTTAATGCATTGGCCAAAGAGTCAGGACAAATTCCAGTATAGCGAAGAAGTTTTTCATCCTCTGCCATGGTCAACTCAACGTGATATGGAATTTTATATTTTTTAAAAGTAAATACCACACTTTGGCTCTGCTGTTCATAGCAGATAATTTCAATTTTTCTCAATTTTGTTCTTGATTAGTTGTCCGGTTTATGAGTCTGATAAACATTATCAAATTTGAAATTCATCTGGTTGCTTTATCAACAATTATTCAACTAACTAGGCATGAAAGAGACTGTAGATTCCCTAGTAAATGATGTAAAACTCTATTCAAAAGGTTTAGCAACTGCCCTAGAAAAAAACCATCATTCAGAGGCTTTTGGCTATGTGCAAGAATGAAAAAATGCCTAAAAACAGTTGAAGAGTATCTTGAAATGAAAAAAGACATCTAATTTTTGTGTATAATAATTCATTAAAACCGTAGATGATAATTACATACTATAATAAAATAGGAATGCGCTAACGATCTGCATGAATTACCTTGTGTATTTTTTATTTATTGCTTTGATATCAATTCCTGCAACTAGCGGGGCCTTGGCTGATGTTTGGGAGATACAAATTCCAACTGATGCATCAAAAATAGATTCTAAAGCACATTTTATTCCTGTAGAGATTTCCATCAAACCAAATGATATGGTAATATGGGGAAATGGTGATGGGGAGGCTCACACAATTACTTCTGGCTCCTTGGAGACGGGTAGCGACGGTAAGTTTGATAGCGGTTTTCTCAAACCAGGCAGGCAATTCATGACAGGGTTTGATGAGGAATTTGGAGAGATAAAATATTTTTGTATAATTCATCCTTGGATGATTGGAATAATCAACATAGTTGATCTTCCTGAGGGCTATCAGGTATTTCACAACGTAGGATCTAAAGTTGCAGATACATCGTTTGATATTCAGTACAAAGTACAAAGAAATCTTTCAGATGTGACAGTAGAGCCAGCAAGAAAGATGCTTGTGTTTAGCTTTGTAGGAAAGATTGACAATGATTTGTTTGTTGTCAACCTTCCAGAGGAATTGATAAAAAACCCTCAAACTGTCTGGGTTGGAAATGAGCAGATCATGAATTTTAGCTCAGAGTCTTCAGAAGGGTTTACCAAAATGTCAATTCCACTGGATGCACATACAGCACAAATCAAGATAGTTGGAACAGAAGCAATTGGAGAAACTCCAAAAAAACCATATTTGCTAATTAACCAAGTTTTTACAATTACTGACAAGAAAACATACAATCCAGGAGATACCATCACATTGTCTGGTGAGATAAAAAACATTAGTCAATTAAACATCATTACTGCAAACATTGTTTCCCCAACAGGGGTTACAATTCACACTAAAGACATTGTGTTAATGGGCTCAAGATTCACAGTCGAAATCAATTCTGATGCACTTAGGGATTTTGGTGAATACAGAATTGAGTTTCAAGGAAAAGACATGAATGCTTCACCAATCAAGTTTAGCTACGAGCCAAAAAAAGAGTATCACTTGTCACCTAAAAAACAGATGGAAATGCTAGAGCATCCAAGTGATGTGTTGTGCAATGAAGGCTTAGAGTTGGTAAAGAAAAACTCTAATGGAAATGCTGTTTGTTTGAGCAAAGATTCTGCAAAAATCCTAGTACAGAGAGGATGGGCAGATTATTTTTAAAATTGTTTAAATAAAAATAAAAAAATAGCATTCTAGTATAATCCAATTTGTTTCATAAATTCCAGATTATCCCAGAACAAGTATTCCTCAGTCATCACACCATCTTCCCAATAGCCAATAGTTGCCATTGTGAGTTTGTATGATTTTCCAGTAGGCGAAATTACAGTTCCATCGGGCAATGGCATGGGTTCTGTAAACGTTCCTTCAATAACTCCAATCACACTAGTCCACTGTCCTGATGCAATCTTGATTGGGTGTTGTTCTATTCTGGTATCAGGTGCCCAGACAAACATTGCTTTCAAATCCTCAATATGAGGCTCGATTCCTACAGTTGTACGACCGTCAGGCCAATGTACGATTATATCCATTGAATGACTTTCATGCAATCTATCCCATTGCTGGTTTGTAAACACATCAAAATCCAATTCATCAAATGTTTCAAGATGTTGCTGAGCCAAAAGCTCTGCTGTTTCGGATTTTGTCAATTCATCTTTGTGATGTGTGTCATCCATGTCAGAATGATCATCTTTGTTCATTTTATCCAGCATCTTCTCAATGTGTTTTAGAAGCTTTGATTCATCGATTTGACTCATTTTCTTAATTTTCATATCATGGTGTTCAGCCATCATGGATTTCATGGAATCAATCATTTGATCTTTGTTCATCGATTTCATTTTTTCTAGCATTTGCAAATGTTTTTGCTTCATTTTTTCTTTGGATTCGTGAGATGATTCACCGTGCTTTGCTTTGTCTTCACCGTATCTGTCTTTGGATTCAGATTGTTCAACCTCAGAGCATAGTTTATCTCCGCAGACTATGGATTTAGTTGCAGAACCATACTTTTGTGTGGGAGTTCCCGATGCTTTTGTGGCATCAGCTGTCTGTAAGACATCAATGGATCCTACAACAGCAAATGTCAACAGTATTGCAATACTGAATGCAACAGTAAGTTGTTTTTTCATTAACAACAAATTGAGTTTTTTACATATAATACTCAAAGACAGATGTCTCATCTGATTTTCAATATTGGAAATCGTTTTCGGAAATTGTCTATTTTTGTAATATATGATGAGGTCCAAATATTCACATGAAAATACAATTAGAAGATCCAAGTTTTTCAAAAAATATTGGGTTTTATTCAAAGATGTCAAGAAAATGTCTTGTATGCAATAGCCACAAAATTGTGTCAAACCAGTACGGAATACTCTGTGAGTGCTGCGGAACTTTGGTGAGTTTTGAATAACAATGGCAGCAACATGTAGAGGAGTGTGCTACAGATACAAGAGTATTGGAACTGCAATGCAGCTAAAATATGAGAAAGGGCAGAAAAGATGCAGTTTTTGTGGAATTTTTATTGATTGCGAAGACGTAAGATGCCCATGCTGCCACACGGTATTAAGAACAAAAGCAAGAAACAGACTATCAAAAGTAAAAAAATTAAAATCTGCTTACCAGTAGGAGCTTACTCCCATTCCCTCATTTTCAACAATTTGTACATCTAATGCCTCTAGACCAAATATCACATAGATTGATTTTAGTCGGTTTTGATAAAGAAAATATTTTTTTCCATCATCAGTAACAATAGATCCTGTAACTTTTAGAATTTTATTCTCTTCAAGATCATTTACACGTCTGTAGGCAGTAGTCATTGGTATGTCACAGTTTTTAACAATCTCGACAACAGATTTTGGTTTCTCTATTGTATAGTTCATTATGGTTCTAGAGTAATCATCAGATAGTGCTTTGAGAATTGCCTTTCTTAGATTAGAATCTCTTCCTAAAATTTTAAAGTCAGCCATTATCCAATTTCTATTATATCATAGAATATAATCTTGATATAAAAAATAAAGACAATACGTCATTACATTCAGGATTGAAGTTGTAAATTCCAAGCTTTCATTCCGCCATCTAGGACCTGAAAGTCAATTCCTTCCTGTGCAAGCGCATATGTTGCAATTGTTGCTCTGTTTCCAGAACCGCAAAAAACTACTACCGGTTTGTCATTAGGAATGCCATCCATTCCATTTGGTTGAAATATTTCAGAAAGAGGAATATTTACAACCCCGTCAATTTTAGATTCCAGCAATTCTTCGGGTTCCCTTACATCAAGCAAGTACAAATCCTCATTTGCATTGATTTTTTCCATTAATTCTTTTGAATCAATCACTGTTTGAGAGCTAGAAATCAGATTTTCAGATAAATTGCTCATGCCCCCATCAAGGTAGAAAGTCTGTATTCCCAATTCAGTCATGGATTTGGATGCTTCTTTTGCAAATGTCTCGTCATTGTCAACTAAAACAAAATTGTACTTTGCAACAACATCAGGCAATTTGGCCTTAATCGTATTTACTCTTTTTTCCAGAGTTGTAGAATCTAATGCATCATGAGATGCGCCAACTATATGGCCTGATTGATATTCTTGAGCAGTTCTAATATCAACTACAAAAACCCGTTCATTGTTCTCAAGTAGAACATTGAGTGTTTCAATGTCTACAGCATTTTTTTCAAGAGAGTTGATTTCGGAATCGGGCTGTAGGGATGCTGCGCCAACAATAGCAATTCCAACAATTATAGACGCAATTATTCCGATGGTTTTTGTTTGCATAAAACTTGATACTCTAATATTGTTATTATACTAAAGCACGTTTTTCACAAATAATTTCCACATATGGAAATCGTATTTTTCTAATATATGCTCAAAATTTTAATTGTTTTCATGAGTTTTACATTCACAGTTAAAACCCAAAAAAACATAGATGATGCAATTTTGGATCTAACTGAAAACCTAAAAGGAATTGGATTTGGGTTATTGGAGACGTTGGATTTCAAAAAGATCCTAGCAGAAAAGGGATTGGAGTTTGCAGATGATTACAAACTAATGGAAGTGTGTAATCCACACCTTGCAAAACAAGTGCTAGAGGCCAACCCTGATCTTGGATTGTTATTGCCATGCACTATTGCTGTTTATAAAAAAGATAATGAGAATTTTATTAGTTTGGCAAGACCTACATCTTTGCTTTCGATGGTATCAGACGAAAATCTCAAGATTTCAGGCGAAGATATTGAAAAAAATCTCATTAAAATAATTGAAAGCGTAAAATAAAAATCAAAAAATGACAGAGTTTATGGTTGAACCATTTCAACTCTGTCTTGGAGTCGATCATAATATCCGTTCATTTCCATTGAAGGAAGGTAAAATGTAGCAGATACTATGTCACCTACTTGTGCACTACATTCGGGCACAACCACGTTCACACCATATACGGATTCACCAACACAGCCATGCTCTGTCACTGCTATCACTGTAACATTTTCAGTTACTTGTGTTGGAATGAAATTCCATGGAGTTAGCAAGAAAATAAGGACAACAGCTGTTCCTGCAGCTATCATTCCCCACATTGCTAGTCGTGGTGGTTTTTTTTCTTGTTTTTGGCCTAACATTTTCCTCACACAACATAGGTGAAATTAGGATTTAACATCCAGAAACAATTTCCACATACAGTTTTCACAAATGAAAATCAAGAGTGGAAAATACCTACTTGTTTTTAAGATGTTTTAGTGTAAAATCAGCATGTCAGGAACTAACATCAAACCTAACAAAAAATCAAGTAAAAACAGTACTTTCATCATTGCAGGAGTAATCGCTCTTGGAGCAGGGTTGCTTTTTGCGTATTTGATGTTTTACACATCACCAGAGCACAATATGGAAATGGTCAAAGTAATTGCAGTAACAGAAGATGGGTGCATAGCTGAAACTATGGATGGCTATGCAGTAAATATTGGTGAATGTAATGCCACCCCAGGTCAGTTTGTTGACGCACTAGTTGATCAAAAGACAAAAGAACGTGCAGCCCTAATGAATCCAACTAATTAGATTTCAAAATGTGTTTTTTTCATTTTTGGAATTTGGATTCAAGTTTTATTTACAATCAGAAGCATGATACATTATGAATAAGGATCTCTCAATATCATCTGAACAGCTTGTTGATGATTTGAATCAACAAAAGCCATTATTGATGTTTGATCTCAGAACCAGGGATGATTTTTTGAAATCACATGTTGAAGGCTCTGCTCATGCAGTATGTGATACTCAAGCTAAACAACAAATCATGCCAAAAATTCCAAAAAACATCAAGATTGTTCTAATTTCAGAGCCTGATGAGTTCTCAAAAGAAACCGCGGAGATGATGAGTTCAATGG
>JABDKK010000208.1 GCA_013002265.1 Candidatus Nitrosopumilus sp.
TACAAAAAAAGATGGTGATTGGATACTGGTTTCATACTCTTCTAAAGTGAATGTTGGCTATACAATGAAAAGGGGGTTTGATTAATGGTCTTTGAAATTCTAGATACTCAACTTATGGAAGGAGTTACAGTTTGGAGTCTGCTAATTACCGGACTTGTTGTAGCAGTTGGAGTAATAGTTGCAAGAATTGTTAGAATGATCTTCAACAAAAAATTTGCACCAAACATACCTATTCATACAGTAAAAACACTCAACAAACTAATCTACTATGGAATAATTATCATCTTCCTTTTGGCAGCAACTGCAAGTCAGGGGATTGACTTGGGTGGTCTGGTAGTAGGCGCCGGATTTTTGGGAATTGTTATTGGATTTGCAGCACAATCTGTGGTCTCAAATATGATCTCCGGTGTCTTCTTACTGATTGAAAAGCCTGTAAGACAAGGAGATAATGTCGAGGTTGTAGATTCTAGTGTATCTGGAAAATTAATTGATATTAACACATTCTCTTCGAAGGTTCAGCAATTTGATGGAACTGTAGTTAGAATTCCTAACGAAAAGATGTTCACATCCAATCTTCGCTCATTTACGCTATCTGAGGTAAGAAGAAGTGATGTATCTGTTGGAATAGGATATGGGGAAAATATTGACAATGCCATCAAAGTAATCAAAAATGCAATTGAGAATAATGTAGAATTTGTTTTAATGGAGCCTGCACCACAGTTTTGGATTTCTGAGCTTGCAGATAACAGCGTAAACATTTTGGTTCGTGTATGGCACCCACGTGATGATCTTACTGAAGTGGTTCCTAACTTACTCAAAGTAATCAAAAATGCCTTAGATGATGAAGGAATTGAAATTCCATTCCCTCAAAGAGTTGTCTGGCAAGGAAAAGCGGAAAATAACTCCTAATCCAAATGTGTAGTGAAATTACATCTAGATCGATACTAATTTCAACTTGTATCTTAATCCAATAGAGGAATAACTTTTCTTATTGGATTGCAAAAAAGGATTTATTCACAATTTCGCATATTTTTCAATCTTAGATAAGAGAAAATGTATCAATTGTGGTATTGATGAGCCTGTCTAGTTCTATGAAATCTTCTCAATAATATCTGAAAATTTCCATGGTCCACACTGCTCATCTGATTCATACTCTAAATGGTCTTGCTCTCTTAGGTGATTGATAATGTGTGCTGCAAATGGTAATGCACCTGTAGCTCCAGGGGAATTGTAATTTAAAATGTGAAAGGAACTCTCTTCATCAATCAATATTACATCTGGAACAAATTTCCCATTATCGTCAATTACAGAAGATCTAATTCCTGCAGTTCCTTTCTCGGTAATTTTGCTTGCCTCTATTTTTGGCAAAAACCTTCTTACTCTGTCTATCATTGCAGATTTTGACATGGATGATTGTATTTCACTTAGAGCCAACTCTTGGAATTGCCTGTCAAAGATTGCTTTTCTTGCACCTGAAACCAGCATTTCAAGCAACTTTGGAACAAACTCTTTGATGTTTTCTGTCTTGCTGTATCCATATGGGCTAAACACAGGAACTGCATTAGGACCAATCTCACAACTTCCATCTACTCTGATTATCCAATGAGGATCCAAAAATGGATAGTCTGGAAATTCAGGGACAGAATACACACTAGTTTTAGTCAAGTCATGATATTGCTTTGGAGCTTTCCAATACTCTCCTCTAAAATGGACATCAGTCAACTTCTGTGCAACATTCAACGTATGTGCAATGTCCATTGCTTCTCCTCCAGCTGCATTAATCAAAAATTTTGCAAAAATTTCATGTTCTCCATTTAATGTAATTTTCCAATTGCCATTTTCTTTTTTGATTTGAGTTACTTTGTTTTCTAAGAGGAATTTAATCCCATTTTCTTTACTATCTTTCATTATTGCTTTTGTGTATATTGCATAATCTCCAGAGCCATCTCTATGAACATTTAGTGCTGCCTCGCATTTTATTTCGGGCTCTATTTTTTTCAAATCTTTTTGATTCATTAATTCGATATCGTTTTCTTCTAACCCATTCTCTTTTCCCCATTTGAGGTATTTTTCAAGAATTTTGATGCCTTTTTGGTCTAGAGCAACTTCAAGAACTCCGTCTTTTTTAAATGGCAGATCTCGTAATTTCGAATATTCTTCCCACATGTCATATCCATGAAAAGCAGCTTTTGCAAACAGCTTTTTCTTTTCTGGATTATACAAATAAGGAGCGTGAACTTTACCCGTGTTTCTTCCACTAGTGTGAAATGCTACATTATGCTCTTGCTCAATCACTGCAATCTTTTTTGATTTGTTTAGATATGATAGAAAATATGAAATTGAGGTGCCAAGAATTCCTCCCCCGACAATTACAATATCAAAATTATGAACCATTTGTTATTTGTTGACTCTCACTGTATTAAATTGAATATATCATAATCAAGATTAATAACTGATATCAAATGAATGTGATTTCATGCTACCTGACAAGTGCTCTGTAATGGAAGAAGGAAAACAGTGTGTCAATCCGCCAGAGTTTATCGTCTCAATTATTTCAGATAAAGATGAATACATGGTTGGTGTTACCTGTGAAAAACACAAGCAAATAGTTTCAGGAAAGATTGGAATTCTACAAAACGAAGGCAAAATTCATGAAGGAAAAGTCAGTTTTTCTCCTGTAAAAGCAGTTGGAACTGATTGTATTCATGATGATGCCGATGATTTTGTTCAAATTGACATGAAAAGATCTAAAAATTGAAATAATTTTGAAATAAAAGTATCTTATTGCTTTTAGAATTGTTATCTGATCTAGTGAAAATCTCCGATGTTTTGTTTATTGTAAAAAATGAAGGGGCAGTAAGTGAAGTTAGAAGCCCTCTTAGTATTAAACAGAAAGAAAAATGGATAACTCTGGGTGATAATGATGGGCCAGGACACTTGCATATTGATGCTGAATTAATAAAATCTGCAGAATTTATTCAAGAAGAAAAACCTGAACGCACAAGCTTTAGTGTTAGATTCTACAATGAAAATAAAGATAGAATATTATCTGTTTTTTTTACAAAAATGTATGATCAAAACAAATCGCTTATCTTGGAGAGAAAAAATATCTATGATCAATTGCAATCAAAATTTTCTTCAACAATTAAATTTTAAAAAAAACCTTGTCTGAAAAAGACAAGGAGAAAAAACATTATTCTTGTAATTCTTTCTTCTTCTTTTCTTTTTCAGATTGTACTTTAGCTAATTCTAATTCTTCATTTGTATGTTTGAATTTTTTCAATCTGTTTGTTGTATGCAATTTAGATATAAAAACTGAACATTTTTTTGTTTCAAACCCATGCGTGAAAATCAATATCCTACTGAATAGATCGGTTTTTTGTCATTTATTCCCAAGTTGAGATTTTTTACTGTAATTTTAGACATTTTTTCCCTAGTTTCCTTTGTTGAGCTTCCAATATGTGGTGCAAGTACTACGTTGTCGAATTTAGTAAGGGGATGTTTTTTACTAATTGGCTCTACATCAAAAACGTCAAGACCAGCTCCTGCAATGATTTTTTTCTTTAATGCCGTGACTAGATCTTTTTGGTTGATTACTTTGCCCCTTGATGTATTAATTATGAAAGAAGATTTTTTCATTTTTCTAAAAATCTTCATGTCAAACATCTGATCTGTTTGTGTTGTATGTGGCACATGAATTGAAATTATATCGCTTCGAGAAATCATCTTTTGAAATGATGCATATTTTACACCAAGTGTCTTTTCTTTGGATCTTGAAACTCTTTTTCTGTTGTGATAAATCACATTGATTCCGAATGCTTTAGCTCTTTTTGCAAGAGTTGAACCAATTCTGCCTAGCCCTAAAATTCCCAAAGTTTTGTTCTGTAGATCCAAGCCGACATAGTCATATGCTCCGTAAATCTCTCTCCATCTTCCATCTCTGATAATTCTATCTCCTTCTGAAACTTTTCTTAAAATATCAATTAGTAATGCAAAAGCCAAATCTGCGGTGGCATCAGTTAATACATTAGGGGTATATCCAACTCTGATCTTCTTTTTCTTTGCGTAACTCCAATCAATATGATCAAACCCCACACTGTATGTACTGATGACTTTTAGATTCTTTGCCAGATCCATTAATTTGCTATCTATTTTATCATAAGGAAAACAAATCAGCCCATTGACATCTTTAATTTTAGAACGTAGTTTTGTTTGTGTAACAGGTATTTTGCCTGAATGAACTTCAATTTGATATTTCTTTTTTAATTCTTTTAACGCAAAATCATGTAATCTTCTTGTAAGAAAGACCTTTTTTTTCATTAATCTGAGAATTATCTCAAACCATTTATACGATTTCCTTGTTAAATTATTATGTCCTCTAGTGTTAATGATGAAGAAGAATTTGCTATTTGTGTGGAGTGTGGAAATTCAATTGAAAAATGTGTATGTGTGTGTCCTTATTGTGGTGAACGTGATAAATGTGAATGTGCATTGTTTGATGCAGCAACAGGTGGTTAGCGTAATCCCTTATTATTGTCTAAATTCTGGTGATGTTGATCTATGAGTTCTGTTGATTTTACTTGGCTAATTGGTGGTCCACAAGGAAGCGGGGTCGAATCTGGCGCTAATATATTCTCCAAAGTTTGTGCAGAAATGGGATATCACATATTTGGCAAAAGAGAATTCTACTCTAATATCAAAGGAGAGCACAGCTATTTTGCAGTCCGAGTTTCTGATGAAAAAATCCATTCAAATCTAAATGAGGTTACATTAATGGCATCCTTTGATGCTGAAACTATATTTCGCCATTTTGATGAGGTTTCCACTAATGGAGGAATAATTTATGATTCTGAATTAGATGAAATTGATACTGATAGGGTACATACTCTTGATCCTCCATTCAAAGAAAGATTACATGAGTTCTTAAAATCAAAAAATAAACCATTTACAATTGCAGGAGTACTAGAGATTGCAAAAGAAAAAGGAGTGAAACTTTATCCTGTATCATTCAAATCTATTCTTGAAAATCTTTCACAAGAATTTAACAATCCAAAACTGCGTGGGCTAGTCAGAATGTATAATGTAATTGGGGTTTCGTTATCTCTAGGATTAATTAAGATGCCTCCTGATTCATTACTCAAATCTATTGATTCTATTTTTTCAAAAAAACCGCTTATAGCAGAAATTAACAAGCAAGCTGCAAATTACTCTTACAAATATGCTACTGAAAAATTTGAAAACTTTGAATATGCTTTATCTGGGATTTCAAAACAACCAAACACCACTTTAGTGCAAGGTCATTATGGAACATCTATAGGAAAAATGGTTTACGGTTGTAGGTTTCAATCATACTATCCAATCACTCCAGCTTCTGATGAGAGTGTCTATTTGGAATCCAATGAAATACTGCAAGTTCAAAATGATAGACCTGGCTCAACAATAGTAATTCAGACC
Source organism: Candidatus Nitrosopumilus sp. (assembly GCA_013002265.1). GTDB lineage: Archaea > Thermoproteota > Nitrososphaeria > Nitrososphaerales > Nitrosopumilaceae > Nitrosopumilus. The sequence goes on from JABDKK010000208.1 coordinate 5,455, forward strand.
GAAGATGAAATTTCTGCAATGGGGATGATGATTGGAGCTGCATTAACAGGTGTTAGATCATCGACTTCTACTTCTGGTCCTGGGTTTGCATTAATGACTGAAGCACTTGGATGGGCAGGAATTAATGAAGTTCCTGTAGTGATTACTTTGTATCAAAGGAGTGGCCCTTCAACTGGTCTTCCAACAAGACACGGACAAGATGATTTACTCTTTTCAATTTTTGCAGGACATGGAGATTTCCCAAAAATAGTTTATGCCTCAGGAGACATTGAGGAGAGCTTCTATGATACTGGTAGATGTTTTAATTATGCAGATGTTTACCAAATTCCTGTTATTCACATGATGGATAAATTTCTTTCAAGCTCTGTTGTTACTTGCAAAAGATTTGATCCTAACCAAGTCTTAATTAATAGAGGAAAATTACTTGATAAAATTGACGGTGAATACAAGCGATTTGCCTTCACCGAAGATGGAATTTCTCCACGCTCAAAACTAGGTATGGATAATGGAATATTTTGGAATACTGGAGACGAATCTGATGAATATGGGCACATATCTGAAGATCCTCAAATCCGAATAAAGATGATGGATAAAAGAATGTCAAAATTAGATTTGGCTTTAGAAGATATTCCTGATGAGGAACAGGCTGTATCATTTGGCGTCCATGATTATACCATAATTTCATGGGGTTCTGCAAAGGGCCCAATTATTGATGCTCAAAAAATGTTGAAAAAAGAAGGAATTGACATTGGATTTGTTCAAATTAAACTACTCCATCCATTCCCTGCTGAATATGTGAAATCCCTTCTGAAGGACGCCAAAACACTCATTGATGTTGAAGCAAATTATTCAGGACAACTGGGAAAAGTTTTCAAGCAAAACATATCAAGAGAAATTGATTACTATATTTTGAAATATACTGGACGTGGAATGACTAGCACAGAACTTTATGATTCTTTAAAAAAAATTGTTTCAAATAAGGCTGAAAAGCGGGAGATACTAACTCATGGCGCTTAAGCTAGCAGATTACAAAACAGATGTTCACAATGACTGGTGTCCTGGATGCGGTGATTTTGGAATTGTAAATGCATTACAAATGGCTTTAGCTGAGATGGGAATCGAGAGAGACAAGGCAACAATTTTTTCGGGTATTGGATGCTCGGGAAAGACTTCTCATTTTATCAATACGTATGGTGTTCATACTTTGCATGGGCGCGTTTTAACATTTGCACAAGGAGGAAAACTAGCAAATCCGGATATGACTGTAGTTGCAGTTGGTGGTGATGGTGATGGATTGGGAATTGGAGCTGGTCACTTTGTGGCAGCTGGACGACGAAACGTGGATATGACATACATTATTTTTGATAACGGTGTATATGGTTTAACAAAAGGTCAAGCATCCCCTACTCTCAAACTTGGTGAGAAAACAAAATCTCTTCCAACTCCAAATACAAATTACAATGTAAATCCAATTGGGTTGGCCGTGGCTAGTGGATTTACCTTTGTTGCAAGAGGTTATTCTTATGATGTGAGACATCTAAAGGATTTGATTGTTAAAGCAGTAAAACACAAAGGTCTTTCATTTCTCGATGTTTTGCAACCATGTCCTACATACAATGATCTTAATACCCGAGATTGGTATGCTGGTGTTGATCTTGCCAAAGAATCTATGGAGCGGCATTCAAGAATTTACAAATTAGAAGACACTCACTATGAGCCCAAAGTTCATTATGCTGAAGAGGCTGAAGTTAATGAAAAACTATCTCAGGCATTGATAAAATCTCTAGAATGGGGCGATAAAATCCCAACAGGAGTATTTTATCAAAATGAACTGATATCTCCCTATGAAATTCGTCTTAAAGATAAGATTCCCAACTATTTGGAAAATCCTCCTGCACTACAAACCATTTCAGAAAATGGTTTACCTACCACCGATGTGTCGGGAATTCTTGATTCCTTGGAAGTTTAATGGGTTACCTAACAAGTTATAGACTAGTAATCTGATTACTCTCCTGTTGAACATAACTGATGCAAATAAAATATTTAGAAAATCTATTATCAAAGGCTTCTTTGAGCCCGAATTAGTTAATCTGGATTTTAAAAAGTCTGCAATAAAGCATCCCTCAATAAACTATGATGGCTTAATGCAATCTGATCTGCTTCATGTATTTTTTGATGTGGAAACTGGTTCTGATTATCCTGATGGAGATGAATGGTTTATTGTTGACATGCTATTTCCTCATGATGTGAAGATACCTGATAATCTGATTGGAACTGATTACTTTACAACTCTTTCAATTGAGGATGGAAAAACATTTTGGCATCATCGTGAATTAATACGTTACAAGTATGGCAAGTCTAAAAAATTAGATGACGCATTAGAATTTTTAGAATCGAAATACCAAGAACTTCATGAATTACTAGAACCATTACAAAAAGATCTCAAGTAATTTCTTTCCATGTGTCTCCTCTAAATGTATATTTTTTATCTTCTGATGAAGCAGTGTTTAGCCTCCATCTCACAGATTCAGAATCAAACTTGTAAATTATTTCTTGAATATTTGATGGTAGTTTAGTAGGATCTAAATGATATGGTAATAATTCCAACACGAAATCTATTTTTTCAATCGCATTATTAAACCAAACCTTGTCTTCAATATCTACTGCAAAAACAATTTTTGGATTACCTACAAAATTGATTTGAATTTTTATGGCATTTCCAGTTCCCCTTCTTCTCTTCATCTCCTTGAATACTGCCTTCACTTTTTCCCAACGCTTGTAATCAAACCATTGAAAGAATTCTTCATTAAATGTAAGTGGAATTTCAATATCTAAAGAACTGACAAAATTTTCATCCTCTACCTCAATTTCATTTTGAACTATTGTAAAATGTGAGTTTAGAAATCCGTAAAGCACTTCAATTTCCCATGGGGAAATTCCATAGTATCTTAGGATGGCTTTCAAATTTTCTGACAATGATCTAAAATTCTTAAAATTGTAATTAAAGCTTCAATCACTCACAAATAAGATGAAATTGACCTTAAAATTAAAATTATATGGGTTGTACAGTATTGATAGATATGAAGAAAGAATATGTAGTTAGAAGTATTGATTCTGCACCTGATGGCGCACCATATGTGATAGTCTCGCTATCTTCTTTAAAAGATCTAAAGGAAGGCACTCAAAATCAACCTCCATCGTTTGGAAGTCCAAAAGTAATGGGATTCACTAACATGAATGACATGATGAAGGACCTAAACAAAATGCTTGGTGGAATGGGTGGCTTAGGAATGCAAGCAGGTGGTGTTACTCAGCTAAAACTTGAAATGCATGAATACAAAGAGATGGGTCTTTCAGTTGGAGATAAAGTATTCTTAGAATTGAGTAAAGAAGAATCTCTTGGTGTATAATCTACCAGATTGTATTGAAATACTTCCAGCCATAAAATGCAGCAATAGTTCCAATAACAAATAACATTGGCTTCCATGCAAAAACTGGAATGCTTGGAGTAGCTAGTTTTACTTTGTAGTTATCTACAATTGCATGAATGTTTTTCTTAATTTTATCGTGCCAAATATTGTAATCCACTTGATATTTTTTTAAAATTTCTTCAACCTCATAAACAACTGGGGTTCTTTGAGAGAACAAATGTTGAAGATAGTCTCTTGATACTTCGACTTCTGCATGAATTCCAATTAATCCTTTTTTGAGGTCAACCATTCTAACATGCATCTCCCATGGTTTTTTTAATTTCAGATTAAGTCCATGGCCAATTTGACCTGGCTGTTTATGTTCGAATTTTACTTTGGTGAAACCTTCATCTGTAAAAATTTTCATTAATTCATCAAAACTCTTCTTTACCACAATGTGTAGTTGCTCTACTCCGTCTTTATTATCAACACCAATGCTGTGTTTTAATCCGTCAAGAAATGAAACTGTCTTTGGGTATGTGGTGAGATATTCCATTATTGTGTCAACAAAAAAACCTCTATTTAAGGCCAACCCAAAAAATATTGTTCTATGGTGGATTTGATAACCCTCTTACATATACACACTGATCTGGTGATATTGCCATCTCCGAAGGATTGATTTTTCTGTCTGTAAGTTTTACTTCGGAATTTCTGACTATTGCAAATGGTTTTGATTCTCCCCCTTCGCCCATTTTGTGATTTGCAATTGTAGCAATATTGTCTGCCACTGCTTGAAATGTTACTTTGAGTAAATTTCCGTCAAGATCTTTTTTTGCTCTCATATCTAAAACAGGTTCTAAACCTGCACACGAAATTGCAATTCCTGCTGTTCCAATTCTTGCAGGCATTAATCTACTATCTGCGAGAATAATTCCAACACGAATTGACATTTTCAAGAAAATCTTTCTACGTAATTGTTCTGCAACTAGATATGGTTTTGTTGGATACAGTATGACCTTGCCTTTTTTGGCATTTGATTTGTCGATTCCAGCATTTGGTGCCATGATGTTGTCTGCAGATGTTATCACAAAACCACCAATTCCGCCAAATATTTTGTCTGATTCTCTGATTATTACTTCGGCCATTTCTGGATTTAAAAGAAATTTTTTGGAAACATTATGTCCTTCAGCTGATGGTTTTATTTTATCAAGATTAACTATTCTTCCTTGAGAATTTGATATATATTTTGTTGAAATTACTATGATGTCTCCTTCCTGTAATTTTTGATTATTTTTTTCTAATGTGTTCATTAATGCCTCAAAAACATCAAAAATTCCATCCTTTCTCTCTGATATGAGAGGCACTACTGTTAGTTGCACACTGTTTTGATTCATTCTTTTCTTTTTTATTGTTCTGAAAAGCTTTTAATCTGTATTACAAGCTTTTTTGATTATGAATATAGTTGAGAAGATTCTTGCAAGGGCTTCAGGAAAATCCCAAGTTTCGCCTGATGATGTAGTTTTTGCAAATGTTGACAAAGTAATGGTTCATGATGTTTCAGGACCCGGTGTGATTAAGGTATTTGATAAATTGAGAAAACAAGGAATTGTTGTTGATAAATTGTGGGATCCTACAAAGGTTTGGGTAGCTGAAGATCATTTTGTTCCTTCAGCAGAAAAAGTATCAGCTGAAAACATTGTAAAATTATCAAACTTTACAAAAAATTATGGAATTGAAAAGCATTTCAAATATGGAATGGGCCAATATGGAATTTGTCATACGTTATCTCACGAGGAGGCAATGGTGAAACCAGGAGAAGTCTATGTGGGAGGTGATTCTCACACAAATACAACTGGTGCACTTGGTGCTTTTGCTTGTGGCTTGGGTCATACTGATGTTGCCTATGTTTTATTGAATGGAAAAATTTGGTTTAAGGTACCTGAGACATTCTACTTTAAACTAAATGGAAAACTACCCGACCACGTAATGGCCAAAGATTTGATTCTTAAAATTATTGGTGATATTGGAACTGATGGAGGAGCATACCGAACAATGCAATTTGGTGGAAGCGGAATTGATGAGATGTCCGTTGAAAGCAGATTGACAATGTGTAATATGACTACTGAAGCTGGAGCAAAAAATGGAATTGTTGAGCCAGATCAAAAAGTAGTAGATTATCTTTCTGCTAGAGGTGCTACAAATTTGAATTTAATTAAAGGTGATGATGATGCAGAATATGCAAAAATATTTGAATATGAAGGATCTGAAATGGAGCCAATTGTTGCAAAACCATTTTCTCCTGAAAATGTTACGATTGTAAGAGAGGCACCATCAATTGAGTTAGACAAGTCATACATTGGTTCTTGTACTGGCGCAAAATACGAAGACTTGGAAGCTGCAGCAAAGATCCTAAAGGGAAGAAAAGTAAAAATTCGAACCGAGATACTACCAGCGGCAATTTCAATTTATCAACGTGCAATGGAAAATGGACTGTTGAAAATTTTCTTAGATGCTGGTGTCACTGTTGGGCCTCCAACATGTGGAGCTTGCTGTGGTGCACATATGGGTGTTTTAGCTAAAGATGAAATCTGTATTAGTACTACAAATCGAAATTTTCCAGGGAGAATGGGCCATGTAGAATCTCAAACATATCTTGCATCCCCTCTAGTTGCTGCTGCATCAGCAGTTACTGGAAAAATTACTGATCCGAGGGATTTACAATGAAAGGTAATGTAATAAAATACGCACAAGATAACATCGATACTGACGTTATCATCCCAGGACAATACCTAAAAATTCATGACTATGCAGAACTTGCAACTCATGCAATGGAAGGCCTTGATCCTGACTTTCACTCTAAAGTAAAAGAAGGTGATTTTATTTTATCTGGAAAAAACTTTGGATGTGGCTCATCTCGTGAACATGCTCCGATTGCATTATCTCATTCAGGAGTAAAAGCAGTCCTTGCTTTGTCTTTTGCAAGAATTTTTTATCGCAATGCTGTTGATGGTGCCTTTTTACTTCCTATCGAAATTGACGAGGATGCATATAATGGAATTTCTGAAGGTGATGAAATTGATATTGATATTTCTACAAATGAAATAAAAAATATTACAAAAAATGAATCCTACAAAATGAAACCCTTCTCTGAAATTATTGGAAAGATAATAGCAGCTGGTGGCCTTTTCAAATACAAACCAGATCAGGATTAAAATGGGAAAAACTCTTTTTGAAAAAATTTGGAATTCTCACACTGTTGTTGAAAGCCAAACAGGACCCTCCTTGATTTATATTGACAGGCATCTTGTTCATGAAGTTACATCTCCACAAGCTTTTGATGGACTAAGAATGAATAACCGAAAAGTTCGAAGACCAGATCTTACTATTGCTACAATGGATCACAATGTACCAACTAACGATAGAACTCTTCCAATTTTGGATCAAACATCTGCAATTCAAATTCAAACTTTGGAAAAAAACTGTAAGGATTTTGGAATTACATTATTTGACATCAATAGTCCTAATCAGGGCATAGTCCATGTTATTGGTCCCCAATTAGGAATTACATTGCCTGGCAGTACAATAGTCTGTGGTGATAGCCATACTTCTACTCATGGAGCTTTTGGCGCCCTGGCATTTGGAATAGGTACTAGTGATGTAGAACATGTTTTAGCATCTCAAACAATATGGATGGAAAAACCAAAGCCATTTGAAATTAGAGTAGAAGGAAAACGAAAAAACCCTCATGCAGTTACTGCAAAAGATATTGTTCTCTCAATCATAAAAAATATTGGAACTGGTGGAGGAACAGGTACTGTAATTGAGTATCGTGGACAAGGAATAAGTGATCTTTCAATGGAGCAGAGAATGACTATTTGTAATATGTCCATAGAGGCAGGTGCTAGGGCAGGCTTGATTGCCCCTGATGAGAAAACTTTTGATTATCTTAGAGGCCGAAAATACACTCCAAAAAACTATGAATTCTTAGTTGACTATTGGAGAGATGAACTAAAAACTGATAATGATGCAAAATTTGAAAAACAATTTGTTTTACACATTGATGATATTGCACCACAAGTAAGCTGGGGTACAAATCCTGGAATGACATGTGATATTACAGAATCTATTCCAACACCTGAAGAATTTTCAAAAGGTAATTCCAATCAAAAGAAGGGTGCAGAAAAAGCACTTGACTATATGGATCTGAAGGCAGGAACTTCGATACAAGATATCAAAATTGATAGAGTGTTCATTGGTTCGTGTACTAATGCACGATTAGAAGATCTTATTGAAGCATCCAAGGTAATCAAAGGTCAAAAAATTTCCCCAAACGTTAGAGCAATGGTAGTTCCAGGTTCTCAAATGGTAAAAAAACAAGCCGAAAAGCTGGGTCTTGACAAAATTTTTACTGATGCTAATTTTGAGTGGAGAGAAGCAGGATGCAGCATGTGTCTGGGAATGAATCCTGATATTTTATCTCCTGGAGAGAGATGTGCAAGTACATCTAACAGAAATTTTGAAGGAAGACAAGGTGCTGGTGGGAGAACTCATTTAGTTAGTCCTGTAATGGCTGCTGCTGCTGCAATTAAAGGTCATTTTGTTGATGTTAGGGAATTGGATTTGAATTAGAATGGATTCTTTTAAAAAAGTAACAAGCATCATAACACCTCTTGATAAGGTAAATGTAGACACTGATCAAATAATTCCAAAACAATTCCTAAAATTAGTTCAAAAATCTGGATTTGGAAAATTTCTATTCTTTAATTGGAGATATGATGAAAACGAGAATCCAAAAACTGATTTTGTTTTAAATAATCCAAAATATGATAATTCAAAAATTCTTGTAGCTGGGGATAATTTTGGTTGTGGTTCAAGCAGGGAGCATGCAGTTTGGGCCTTGCTTGATTATGGATTTTCAGTAGTAATTGCGCCTTCTTTTGCAGATATCTTTCTTAGTAATTGCTTCAAAAATGGCGTATTGCCTATTTCCTTGGATGAAAAAAATGTTGAAAAACTACAACAAGAGATCAAACCTGTAGAAGTTGATCTTGAAAAACAAACAATCAAAACAACTTCTTATGAAATTCCTTTTGAAATTGATTCTCACAAGAAAAAAATTCTATTAGAAGGACTAGATGATATTGCTCAAACTTTTCAATATGTAGACAAGATTACAGAATTTGAAAAAAATTCTAGAGTCCCATCTGTTTTATGATCTTCTGAACCATTTTTTGATTTCTCTCTAAAATTGTTGGTGATTCTGCATCAATCCATTCTACGTTCCCTATATTATAAGCACTAATTTTTCCTTCTTTTGATAGTTGTTGCAAAATATCAAATGATAGATTGATCTCTTTTTGCTTATTTTTTTTAATTCTTTTTATAATTTCAACATCAAGCATATAGATTCCCAAACACTCTGATAGTTGTAATTTCATAACCGGTTTTTCCTTGAATTCTTTAATCATGCCGTCTTCGACTACTGCAAATCCTGTTTCTTCTTTTCTTTTTGTCCTAGTTGCAATACATGCTGTACTTTTTTTATTTTTGAATACATCCTTCATTTTTTTCAGATCAATTGCGCATAGATTATCTACAAACCATAAAATAAATTCAGATTCTCCCTTGAGATTTTTTTCTATGTGTAGAAGATCTCCTCCTGTTCCACTATGTGAGTCTTGAACAAAGGTAATGTTTTTTTGATTTTCCAAATAGTTTTTGATTTGTCCACCTAATCCATTATAATCTGAAATTATGATGATCTCTTTTACAAAATTAAATGACTTAAGATATTTTACAATATATTCAATCAATGCCTTTCCGCCAATTGGTGACATTGCCTTTGGAAAATAATCTGTATATGGTTTGCCTCTAGTGCCTTTGCCGCCTGCTAAAATTACAGCCTTCACAGCCTAACGGTAAGATTTCTGCTTTCTTCTTCTAGCACCAGGACCGCCAAATTTCTTTGGTTCTTTCTGTCTGGCATCTCCGCTAATTAGATACTTGTCAAATTCAGAGATTCTCTTTCTTAGATCTTCTCTAGTTGATTTTGGAAATGGGTGATCTTTTGGGTCTTTTTTTGATTTGGTCCATCCAATTAGTGCTCTTGATATTCCAGTTGCCACAGCACTAGCTTGTCCCATAAAACCTCCGCCTCTTACTCTTACAGAGATGTCAATTTTATCTCTTAAATCCCCCGTAATTTCAAGTGGTGCTAAAATTACTTCTCTTGCAGTTTCCTGTGGAATCATTTCAACCGGTACATTGTTTATTCTAACTTTGCCTTGTCCTTTAGTGATGTAAACATGAGCACTAGATGTCTTTCTAGTTGCAAAATAAATTTCAGTCTTTGGAGTCGTCATTCAGTCCACCCTACTACTCTACTTAATTCTCCCATTGTTGTGTAATTTGATGGAGATTTTTTAATTTTAGCTTTTTCAAATTGAATCTTCTTAATTGATTTTAATTCCTTTGGAGAACCAATGTATGTTCTCAATTTTTGGTGTGATGATTTCCCTGATGGTTTTCTATCATATGGTAACATACCGCGAATCATTTTTGCAATGATTGTATCTGGCCTTCTTGGATGCACAGGACCATGCTTTGTATTAATCACACTGTTAATTTCTAAAAATTCCCTGTATTCTTTTATGTGGTTGCTCCTTGTTCCACTCATCATAATCTTTTCACAATTTACAACTGAAACCCTATTTCCCTTTAGCAATAATTTTGCAACTTGCGATGATAATCTTCCGGCAATATGATTAGAACCATCTACGACTATGGGTCTGTCTGTTCTTACAACTGTTTCTTGATCAGCCAAGCAATACAACTCCTTTTCCAGTTGGGTTTTGTTCAATCAAATCTCTATAACTGATTAATTTTCCACCATTATCTATGATTTTGTTCGCTGCTGAATTTGATATTGAAAATGAACATAATGTGATTTTGTGAGGGATGTTTCCTGTTCCCAGTACCTTGCCTGGAAAGACTACTGTATCGTTTTCCTTTGTCAATTGGGCAATTCTGTTCAAATTGATATCTCTTCTTGCAATGGATGGTTTTAGTGCATATTCTGCTAGTTTTGCCCAAATTGGAGCATCATTTTTGGTTGATGCCTTTTTTAGATCCTTGGCCATGCGTATGACAATTTGATTAGTCATGTGAATAATGCGGTTTAAAACCCAAATATAATGTGTATGCTTAGTTTATTCTTCAATTTGGCTAATCATTTCTTTGAATTCACCTAATCTGTTACCTACTTCATTTACCCCTGAAATTATAATCTGTTCTGGATTTAGTGCACCTGTTGACTCTACTGTGAGCACTCTTTCATCTCCTTTTTCTGTTTCTGTAAGTGTTGATATTGTTGCAGCATTCCATTTTGCATGTTCTGTTCCTCTTCCAAGTCTTGCATAGCATTCAACTTTGATTCTTTGTCCTGGTGCTAGCTGTACTATTGGAATTTTGTCTGATGTTGGCTTTACTGAATCATCTTCAGAGGATAATTCATTTGATAGAACACTTCTTGTAACATCCGAATCTCCAGAATCTAACACTAGCATTACCTTACAGTTAGAACATCCTGATTCACTCTGGCATTCACATTTTGATGGTTCATTAAATCGTGCCAAGTCTGTTTTTAATGGAATTAATCCTAATCTGTGTGCCAATCCCTCATCTGGTAATACTGAGGTATTTTCTATAATGTCGACTGTATCAATTGCAAAAACTGGGACTCCATTTAGACATACACGTCTAAGTGCGTTTGCATATTGTAATGGAACATCTTTTAGCTTTATAGCTATTTTTTGATTATCTTTGCTAATTACTTCTAAGGATGACAAATCTTGAAGAAAATCTTTAAAGTCCACATAAAAATCTAGCTAGTTTTAGGTTTAATTATCTGGCTTTTGACAGATTTGATTTTTACTATAACCTAAGCCTTTTAGCCTTAATGTTTACTAGTAAATGATCTCATGATTTGTAATATACTTGGATACGATATTGAGGCTTTTACACAAGTCATGTTTCATCCTTTTGAGAAAGACAATATTAGATCCTATTGCAAACAAATCATGATGTTTTGTGTAATTCATGCCAATCTGATCTCAAGGGATGAGAGTAACATTAGGGTTAATGTATTAAATTGAGAAAAGTAGAGATTGATGTAAAGGATAAGGACTATCTCGATTTTTTATCAATCTGTACTGAAGAAGAATTGTCAGTTGAGGATAACTCAAAAATATAATTCGATATCTTTTGATAACATATAGAAATCGAAAGAAAATGACAAACAGTAAACTGTCTTCTTATACTAACGATTGCAATTGATTTGTACATACTTGTAATTAATACACAGATAAATAGCAAATTCACATACATACTTTAGAAATGGCCGATGTTACAGTGGTAAGATACTCCTATGAAGGAGAAAAATTTGAGATTATGGTAAAGCCAGATCCTGCATTGGATTACAAACTGGGTAAGAAAAAAGATCTATCCTCAGTTTTGGTTTCAGATGAAATTTACACTGATTCAGGAAAAGGTACTAGACCTTCAAGTGAAAAATTGTTAAAGGCTTTCAAAACTGAAGACCAAATAGAAATTGCACAGATCATTCTTCAAAAGGGTGAACTCAATCTTACAACTGATCAAAGACGAAAAATGGTAGAAGATAAGAAAAAACAAACCGTCACATTTATTGCAAAAACCTATGTGGATCCTAGAACTCATTTGCCTCATCCTCCATTAAGAGTAGAACAAGCAATGAAGGATGCGCGAATTTCAATTGACCCACACAAAAGCGTAGATGATCAAGTGAAAGATGTGGTAGAAAAATTGCGTTCTATTATTGCTCTAAAATCAGAGAATCTAAATCTGGAGATAATAGTTCCTGCACAATATGCATCTCAATCATATGCAGTTTTAAAATCAGTAGGGTCTCTAAAAAAAGAAGAATGGCAAAATAATGGTTCTCTAAAAGCAATACTTGAAATACCCGCTGCAGCAAGGCCAAATGTGATAGACAGATTAGGCTCTATAACCAAAGGTTCTGCTACAGTTGAGGTAATGAAATAATGGATAATAAAAGAAAATATGTAATTCCAGGCGATTTAGTGACTACAGGCCCTTTCAGACCAGAACAAAATGTAATCCTTGATGGAAACAAAATAATTTCCACCACTATAGGAATTTCTGAAATTTATGATGATTCAGTTAAGGTGATCCCGCTAACTGGAAAATATATCCCTAAAATTAATGATCTAGTAATTGGTAAAGTAATTTCTCACACATCACTATCCTGGGAATTGGATATCAATTCCTGCTATGTGGGATTTTTACCAGCACAAGATGTCTTTGGAAGAGATTTTTCTGCTCATGCTGATGAACTAACATCAAAACTGAAGTCCGGAGATCTTGTAGCAGCAAGAATTGCAAATTTTGATAGAACGAGAGATCCTTTGATAACTATATCTGATAGAGATTTAGGCAAAATAGACTCTGGAGACTTGGTTAAAATATCGCCAAGTAAAGTTCCACGTTTAATTGGTAAAAGAGGTACCATGATTCAAACTATAGAGATGGCAACTAATGCTGCAATTACAATTGGTCAAAATGGCTGGGTCGTAGTTGCATGTGAATCGCCCGAGGGATTATTAAAGGCTAAAAAGGCAATCCAAATGGTCGATGAGAAGGCACATGTTGCAAATTTGACTGATCAAGTGAAAGAAATGTTAGAATCAAAAGGTGAATCATAATGGGCGGAAGAGACGCAACAATGGTCTTATTGGACGAGAATGGTATTCGTTGTGATGGCAGAAAAGTCGATGAACCACGACGAATCATGATCAAAGCTGGTGGACTAAAAAATGCAGATGGTTCAGCTTACATTGAATTTGGTGATAACAAAATCTTAGTTGGAGTTTTTGGACCAAGAGATGTTCATCCAAAACACATGTCAAATACTGATACAGGAATTTTAAGAGTTAGATATCATATGGAACCTTTTTCTGTTGGTGAAAGAAAAAACCCTGCACCATCAAGAAGGGAGATTGAAATATCCAAAGTAATCAAAGAAGCTTTGGAACCTGCAGTAATGTTAGATAAGTTCCCAAGAACGGCAGTTGATGTATTTATTGAAGTATTGCAAGCCGATGGTGGAACAAGATGTGCTGCACTAACTGCAGCCTCTGTTGCATTAGCTGATGCTGGAATACCAATGAGGGATTTGGTTGCAGCAATAGCAGCTGGTAAAGTGGCTGATACTGTAATTCTTGATGTTAATAATGAGGAAGACCAAGCAGGTCAAGCAGACATGCCAATTGGTTATATGCCAAATCTTGAGAAAATTACATTATTACAATTAGATGGCGTTTTGACTCCAGAGGAATACAAGAAATGTGTTGAAGTTGGTGTTGAAGGGTGCAAACTCGTTTACGATTTACAAAAGAAGGCATTACATGAGAAATACTTTGGAAATGGAGGGGAATAAAGATGACTTCTGTTTCTGTCATTGATGAACTAAAAAAAACCCAGATTCTTGAATTATTAGAGCAGGGAAAAAGAGTTGATGGAAGAGCTCTGGATGAACCACGAGAAATTTCTATTCAACCAAACGCAATTCCAAAAGCAAATGGTTCTGCACGAGTCCGATTAGGTGAAACAGAAGTTGTATGTGGAGTAAAAATCCAACCCGATAGACCATTCCCAGACATGGGTGACAAGGGTATCTTCATTTGTACTGCTGAATTATTGCCACTTTCACATCCTACAGTTGAAACAGGACCTCCAGGTCCAGATGTAATTGAATTGGCAAGAGTTGTTGATAGAGGAATTAGAGAGAGTCACATGATAGACGTGTCTCAATTAGTTATTGAAAAAGACAAATCTGTTGTAGGTGTATTTGCTGATAATGTAGTAGTTGATTATGATGGAAATCTCTTTGATGCATGCTCTTATGCTGCTACTGCTGCTTTACTATCTTCCAAATCTCCTAAATGGAATATGGTGGATGATATTCCAACAGTTGTAGAAGGAGAAGAGCAACCAGTTCCAATTACAACAATTCCAGTATCTGTAACTATGGGAAAAATTGGAAGTCACATCATAGTTGATCCAAATGGTGATGAATGGGATAGCATGGATGCACGAGTTACCATAACTACTGATTCTGATGGAAACATCTGCGCTTTGCAAAAAGGTGGAAGTGATGGATTTACATTAGATGAAATTGTCAAATGTGGAGAAATTTCGGTTAGAGTAGGCGCAAAAATTAGAGAAAAATTAAAAGAAGCCCAAAAGGCAGGTCAATAAAATGGCAAAGGCAAAAAAATCACTCAAAGGCTTAGGTGCAAGATATGGAATCAAGCTAAGAAAACAATACACAAAAATTCACTTACAACTAAAAGAAAAAAGAACTTGTCCTGAATGTGGCTCAAAAACCTTCGGCAGAGACGCTGTTGGAATTTGGTCATGCAAAAAATGCAGCTTTAAAGTAGCTGGAACTGCATATGACATTAAACTTTAGTGCAAAAATTACAATCGATGCTAAAGAAAAGACAAAAGCAATTTTTGATTCTGTGAATACTGACAATGATTTTTATCCTGAAAATCCCGTAAAAACAAAAATCCATTTTACAGATAAGATTGTAATTTCAGTTGAATCTGAACATTTGCCTCATTTGAGAGCAAACCTAAATTCTACACTTAGATTGATTCAGGCAAGCTACAATTCTATAGAATCGGTAAAGATATAATGAAATAAATTTTCTGAGTAAACATGTCATCACCACAAATGCCACCATGGCTTCAAGAACAAATAATGAAACTGCAACAATCTCAGCAAAATCTCCAGTCAATCATGAGCCAAAAACAGCATCTAGAGATGGAAAAAGCAGAAACTCAAAAGGCACTTGAGGAATTAAAAAAAGTCACAGATGGTGATTCCGTGTTCAAGCATGCAGGAACTGTTTTGATAAAATCCACAAAACAAGAACTCATTGACGAATTAGAAGAAAGACATGAGATGGCCAAAACACGTGGAACTGTTTTAGAAAAACAAGAAATTCGTGTAAAAGAAGCTCTAAAGGAACAAGAAACAAAAATTACTGAAATGATGAAATCCGGACCTCAAAGCCCCCCTGAAGAAGACAATCCTAGAAAATAATTCCTAATTTCAAATAAGATATTAAGAATTCATTACATCTATTATTTGTGAAATTAGAAAATCTAAGAATTGTAGTTGATGAACGAGAACGCAAGAGTGGAATTCCCGAACTTTTAAAATCAGTTGGTCTGAACATTGAGATGAAAACTCTTCCAATAGGCGATTATATTGTGGCACCTGAAACGGTAGTTGAGCGGAAAAGCTTGCGTGATCTTATGGCATCTGTTTTTGATGGTAGATTATTTGATCAGTGCTCTAGACTAAAAGAGCACTTTGAAAATCCTGTAGTTTTAATGGAAGGCAATGTTGATGAAATTGAAGAGATTGCAGACAATCCTTTGATTTTCTATGGTGCAATTTCCACTGTAGTTCTTGATTTTAAGATTCCCGTAATTCCAACTCCAAGTGCAACCCATACTGCAAAATTGCTTGTATCCATGTGCTCTAGAAAAGACTCACACAAGGGACCGTATCTTAAAAAAATAAAAAAATCTTCTGATTTGGAACGACAACAATTATCTTCTCTTTGTAGTTTGCCTGGGATTGGTGAAAAATTTGCAGTCAGAATGCTTGAAAAATTTGGCACGCCTCTAAATGTATTTACTGCAACAACAACAGAACTTGGAAAAATTGAAGGACTTGGAGAAGCAAGAGCCAAAAAAATCAAAAAAATGCTAGATACTAAAAGTAAACACTTAAAAATTTCAAACCAAACTACGCTGTCTTAATCTTGACATGATTATTATTGGAAATAACCATGTGTTTCTTTGTTGTTATTTGGATTTTTAAGAATATCTTATTGACTTATTCATTGAGTGGAACAGAAAGTGATTTGCCCTTGAGTAATTTTCTTTTTAGTGGTGTTCCACACATTGGGCATTCTTTACCTTTGGTGTGATTTGTTCTACAGCCTGGACAATAGTGAACCCACACACCCACATCTTCAATCCCTCTGGTCATAATTGGAGATATTTTTAATCCCAGATTTCTTCCAACATTTGAAATGGCAAAATCATCACTAATTATCTCACCATTTGTTTCAATACATAGAGCAATAATTGAAATATCTTGTTTTGATAGTTGCTGAAAGTCTCCTGTATCCTTTGCTGCCTTTATTGCTGCATCTGTTGATTCTTTACTTGGTTCTCTGATCTTTAGCCTATTGGTTTCAAGTAAAGTTCCTAGGACACCTTGGTTTTTCTTTATGTGTTTGATTTCATCATATACTTGCGATGTAGTATAACAATCACTGTCTGATCTAAACGGCACACCTGCATAAAATGCACTGGCATCTAAAATTCTAAAATCCAAGTTTGCTCATCTGTCTTAGTCCTCGTTTCTTTAATCTAACAAAGACTGCTGGCTTATTATATTTTTTAATAATAATTGGTTCTTCATATCCTACTGTCTTTACAACTTGTGCATCCATTACAATGTTGCAATCATGCGAAGAGATGATCTCTATCTTTTCATCTGGAACAACAATTGATTCAAGTCTATAGACTGGAGCAACAGGTGTAATAATTAACACATCTAGACTTTCATGTAAAATTGGACCTCCCAATGAAAATGAGTGTCCTGTTGAACCACTTGGAGTAGCAATAATTACGCCATCCATTTTTTGCTTTACTGTGTCATTTTGAAATTTTATTTCAATTTCAGCTGTTTTTGTCAAATTTGCTCTGCTAATGTAAATCTCATTTAAGGCAGGAGGGAATTCTTTTCCACCACACGTAGCTGTAACTCTTGTTCTTTTATCTAAGAAAAATTTGCCATTTTCGATTTGATTTAACGCATCATCAATTTCTCCAAATGTTATCTCAGATAAAATTCCTCTATTTCCTCCAACATTGATTGTTAGGAGGGGTGTCTCATTTTGGAGATTTCTAAATACTCTCAAGGTGGTACCATCTCCACCCAAAGTGATGACCAGATCTAACCTTATTTTTTTTAATTCTTCTAGCGCCTCTAACTTTTTTGCTCCTTGAACATCAATTGGAGAAATTGTATAGACTGTAGATTTTTTTGCTAACAATTTTTTTGAAACTTCTCTTGCAGCCTTCTCTGACTCTTTGGATCCTACTTTACTTACAACTGCAACTTTCTGAAGTTTCAAGCAGTTCTTCTGAATACTATTAACATAAAAATGATATTTTTAGAGAAATTGCAAAAACAATTAAGTATGAAAGCATGTTTTTATAAAATATGAGTTACGCACATCCGGAAGTTTTAGTTGACACCGAATGGGTTTCAAACAATCCCCCTGATGCCAAAAGAAAGTTGGTTGAAGTAGATTATGATCCAGTCAACGGTTATCAAAAAGGCCACATTAAAGGTGCCACGTTAATTTGGTGGAAGCGTGACATTAATGATCCTGTTACTAGAGATATTATTGGAAAAAAGCAATTTGAAGCACTAATGGCAAAAAATGGAATTACGCCTGATACCGAAGTAATTCTTTATGGTGACTTTAACAATTGGTTTGCAGCTTTTGTTTTTTGGGTTTTCAAATATTATGGACATGAAAATCTAAAGATAATGAATGGTGGTAGAAAAAAATGGGAATTGGAAAATAGAGATTATGCGACAGAAGAACCACAAATTACACCAACAACATATGCCGCACAACCACCAGATGAGGGATTACGTGCATATCTATTTGATGTTAGTAGAGCATTAGGAAAAGAAGACACCGTAATGGTAGATGTAAGATCTCCTGCAGAATTTACAGGTCAAATTACCGCTCCTCCTGAATACCCAATGGAACATGCACAAAGAGGTGGACACATTCCAGA
>JABDKK010000008.1 GCA_013002265.1 Candidatus Nitrosopumilus sp.
CATCACCACTTGTTGTATAACTGAGTAGCTCTCCCCTTGTTGCACCAAGTTTTTTGCATGCAATCATTGTTGATGCAATTGCACCATAACCACAAGCAGTAACTCTTTTCTCTCTTAGAACATCATAGAACCTTTCTACATCCAATTCCAGAATTGGCTCAATCAATGCTTTGTCTTGACTGTGTGCAAAGGAGTTTTCTTCATAATGTGTAAAATCCGATGAGCCAATAATTATAGAATTTTTCTTTTGTGCAATCTCATAAACTGCGTTTCCAACATCTTGTGCAGCCTGTAAATCTTGTGCTCTGAGAATTATTGGAAGAATTTTAAATTCACTGGTTAAAAATGACTGAAGCATTGGGATTTGCACTTCTAAACTATGATCCTGTGAATGAGAGTATGAATCGATTTCAATTAATTCTGATTGCTCTGATACTTGCTTTGCAGATTCAATATCAACTGGAACCAAGCCAAACGGAGTCAACCATTTAGGATCAGTCATTGTTGCTGCATCACTGCCTATTCCATAATGGTTTGGTCCAATTATTATGGCAAGTTCTGGATTCAGAGGTGATATTACCTTAAATGAGTGACAGGCAGTTGGACCTGAATAAACATAACCTGCATGGGGAACAATCACGCCAAAAATCTTCTCTTTTTCTTGTTTCTCTGTTCCAGGACCAAACTTGCTTTCAATACATGATTGAATAATTTTTTTGAGATCTCCTTTGCCTTCTGGATAAAACTGCCCTGCTACAACTGGAGCCCTTATCATAATCTCGCAAAAATCCTCATTTTATAAAAAATAATCACATGATTTTCAGATGAAATGTTAACAATCTATTCTTTGAAGATTATTCCCTGAAATTTTAAAATTTTTGTAGACTGGTCTTTCCATGCATCTTTTGGCAAACCTGCCTTTTGACATGTATATTCTAAAAATTCTTTTACATTCAATCCATACTCTAATGGTACCTGTGGTAAAAGAAGGCCAGATGTGTAATCATTTTCTACAATTAATCCATCTGTTCCAACTTGAATTACTCTGAGATATTCTTCAGGATCTTTTACCCTTATCTCAGCAGGCGGAGTAAGAACTGTTACCTCAAAAGAGAGATCATCTAATTCGTCTATTTCAACTGGAGAAAATCTGGTATCTGCAGTTGCTGCAGAAATAGCTGCATCAATTAGTCCTTCAGATAATTTTTTTACAGGAAGTGGATATCCGATACATCCTCTCAATGATTTTTTTTTATTAATTGTAACAAAAACACCTGAACTAAAATCAAATTTTGAATCAAACTCTGGATCACTGATTTTTGAATTATCTCTTAGATGTTGTCTAACTGCTTTTCTTGCCATCAAAACTAGATCTTTTCCATCAGAAATCTCTATTTTTTTCATACTTATTAAATACGAAAAAGCGGAATAAAAAACATTGACAGCATTATTAGGTAAAGAAGCAGAACTTTATGAAAAACTTCCAGATGATAAGGTAAAGTGTACTGCATGTGCAAGATATTGCCAGATAGGGAAAGGACAAATTGGTTTGTGTGGAATTCGTGGAAATGAAGACGGTAAACTCCAGTTGTATGCCTATGGCAAAGTGATATCAGGACATATTGATCCTATAGAGAAAAAACCACTGATTCATTACTGGCCGGGAAGCAGAATCTATTCCATTGCAACAACTGGTTGTAACTGGCTTTGCAAGTACTGTCAAAATTCAGATATTAGTCAACGACGCAAAGTTGAAGGAATTGATATGACTCCTGATGATGTTGCAGACACTGCTGTAAAATATGGAGCACATGGAATTGCATACACATACAATGAACCATCAATCTTTATTGAATTTGCAAGAGACTGTGGATTAGCTGCAAGAAAAAAAGGACTCATTAACGTATTTGTATCAAATGGATATGATACTCCTGAGTCAGTTTCGATGATGAATCAATTCCTTGATGGAATTACTGTTGACTTTAAAGGAAATGCAGAGAAGGAATTTACAAGAAAATACATTGGAGTGCCAGATACACAACCTGTATTTGATACACTTCTTGAGATTAGAGACAAAACAAAGATTCATGTTGAGATTACTGATTTGATAGTTCCAAAAGTTGGCGATAACTTGGAGCATGCAAAAAAACTTTCTAAATTTATCTACGATGAATTTGGTCCTGAAATGCCAATTCATTTTTTGAGATTTCATCCTGATTATAAAATGATGGAGTTTCCTAGCACTCCTGTTAAGACACTAGAGAAACACTATCAGGTTGCAAAAGACCAGGGACTAAAGTATGTGTATTTGGGAAATGTTCCAGGACACAAATGGGAGCATACCTATTGTTCTGAATGCAATGAAATTGTTGTTAATCGTTATGGATTTAACATTAGGGAATGGCATATGGATAAAAACAACTGCTGCAACTTTTGCGGAAATAAAATACCAATAGAAGGCAGATTGCAAAAGGGATACAAGCAGGATCGCTTTCAAATGGTATCTTGATAATTTAGTGTGAAAATCTTAAATCTCAAAATCACGTATTATACCCATGGCAACTAGGGATGATTTGAGAAATGACATTCTAAAGGCCACCGAAGAGCAGCAAAGACTAATGGAGCAACGAAAGCCGTTTTTGGGCTCAAAAAATAATGAGGATCAAATGAACGCATTCAGATTGACTACAATGATAATGAAATACGAGGATTTCATTAGGGATACTGAAAAACAGCTCCGAACTATGGCTTGAGGCTATAAGATATCGAATTTACCGCCCGTCTTGGCCCTGTAAATGACATCTGGCTTTCTAAGAAATATCCCTGATTCTAAAACTCCAGGTGTCTGCTTTATTTTTTGAGATAATACTTTGGGATTCTTGATTGTTCCAAAGTCACAATCCAAGACTATGTTTCCGTTTTCTGTAAAGAATGGATATCCTCTATCAAGTGATCTAATCTGAGCCTTTCCACCTAGTTTTTCAATTGATTTGGTTACTGAGCTTCTTGCAAGTGGATGAATCTCAACAGGTACTGTTCTTGTGAAATTTTTTACAAACTTTGTCTTGTCTGCCATCACTATGACTTTTTTTGCAAGACTAAACAAGATGTTTTCTCTTAGCAATGCACCCCCTCCACCTTTGATTACATATTTTTGTGAATCAATTTGATCTGCACCATCAAAGACAACATCGATGAAATCCACTTGATCAGCTTCTACTAGTGGTATTCCAACTTTTTGTGCAATCAGTTTGATTTGCATTGATGTTGGAACTCCGATAATTTTGTAATCTTTAACATTGATTAGTTTTCCAAGTGATTTTACAAGTGCAGTAGCTGCTCTGCCACTACCCAAACCAACAACATTGTTATTTTTAACATACTTGAGTGCATCATTTGATAATGCCGAAATGGCATCATCATAAGACAATTACTCTACCTCTGCTTGGTCTAGCTTTGATAGAACTCTCATGATGTCGCCTTTGATCTTGTCTAGATCATCTGTGTCATCATCAAAGTCATCATCTGCAGATGTTGGCTTTGGTTGTGGTTTTGATTGTTGTTTTGGCTCTGGAAGTGCTTTGTGTTCTGTAATCTTTGCAATTTCTTTGTTAATGTCAGGTTTTGTTTCAAGAGTTGCTTTTGTTTCAATCTTAGGGCTAACCGACTGAATAATCTCAATTTTGTCTTCAACTTTTGGCTTTGGTTGAACTATTTCTTGAACTATCTCTTCTTTTGGCGCAATTAGTTCTGTTTGTACAACTTTGGGCTGTGGCATTGGTTTAGGAGCTTCTTTTGCTTCTTTTTCAAATAATGGGAACTTGGGTTCTAGTTTTGATGAGCTTGTTAGTGTTGTAAATTCAAAGGATCTTCCGTGTCTTGTTGGTGGAATTGTAATTGATTCTGTTGGTTCTTTTGGTTTATCAAAAGTAAATGACTGCTTGATTGATTGTGAAATTGGCTTTGATTCCTTCTTTGCAGGTTCAGTTTCTTTTTGGTGTGTCTTTGGTGTTGGAGCCTCAGGTGTTTGCACTTTGTTGCTAACTATCTTAGATGATAACTCATAGAGTCTATCATCTATCTTTGATAACTTTTGATCCATCAAGGTAATCAAGCCATCTCCAACTGGTCCCAAGTCAGGATGCTTGCTTGCTTGCTCTAGTTTTTCTAATCTTGCAAGAATTACTCCAAGCTGGTGTTGATATTTTAGTAATAACTTGTCTTTTTGAATTTTTGAAAAGTCTGAATCTGATTGATATAATCTGGAAATTGTTTTAGTGAGAATATCCTTTTCAATCTTTAGTGCGCTGATTTGACTTTTGATGTGTGAGCTGGCACCAATGCTAAGTAGTTGATTTTTGTCTCTTGGCATTTTTCGTACGGCAGCGGCCGTAGCAACACCGGCTAATGAACTAAGAATAAGGGCAATTTCTTGCATCTATGTATACCATTTAATCCAGGAATACTTTCTGCGTTTGGCCTCTGGAAATCCGCAACTTGCACATTGATGGTGTCTCTTGTGAAGTGAGTTCTTACCACATCTTCTACATCTAATGTGAACTTTCTTCTTTGTAAAACCACCCATAGAAGTTGTACCTTTTACCATTCCATATCACCTAATTTTGTGCTGGCGGAGGAGAAATCATAACTACATTGTCTCCTCTGACTACAATGGTTCCAAGGCCTTTTGAATCGCCCTCAGTGGGAATCTCCTCTGAAGAGTCGAGTAGCAGGTTCATGTGTTGGTCAAAACCTAGTAGATTTCCTCTAATTGTTTTGCTACCTTTGAGT
>JABDKK010000024.1 GCA_013002265.1 Candidatus Nitrosopumilus sp.
GGCCGCAATAGCCACTGGTGTTACTTTGACCGAAAATGAGATTGGTTTAGGACTGGTTGCTCCTACTGCTGCATCCAATTTAATGGGAGACTTTGGCGCTATTATTCTTTTAACCATCATTTTTACAGCAGTAACTGCTGCAGGTTCATCACAATTAGTTAGTGTTTCATCTCTTGTAACTTATGATGTATTTCGTACGTACTTGAAACCTTCCTCATCAGGTCGTGAATTGATAAGAGTTTCTCGATTCGCTATTCTTGGATTTGGAATAGGAATGGGATTACTTGCATCTTTGCTATTTCAATCTGGAATTAGTTTACAATATGTTTACCTTATGATGGGAGTTTTGATAGGTTCTGCAGTAGCCCCTGTCTCATTGGCAATTTTATGGGAAAAGACCAACAAATATGCTGCAACTTCTGCTGCCATTATAGGGCTTTTATGTGGAGTTGTGTCGTGGGTCTGGTCTGCAAATTTAATGTATGGTGAGATTACCCTTTCTTCAACTGGGAATCTTTTTCCTCTTCTAATTGGAAATGTTATTTCAATTTCTGTGAGCTTGGGAATAACTCTTATTGGAAGTATGATAAAACCCGAAAACTTTGATTTTCATATAATGAAACAAAAAATCCTAGTTGTAGATGATAAGATTCGTTCTATGATCAAACGTGATACTGATGAAAAATTTCTTCAACGCTCTCTAAAACTGTACAAAAGAATTGGATTTTCAATATCTGTTTTTCTTGTAATTATCTGGCCATCTTCTTTCTACCTAACTGAATTTGTTTTTGAGGAGCAACCATTTCATCTTTGGGTTTGGCTTGCAATAGTTTGGGCATTTGGGGCAGCAGGAATCATTATATTTTTGCCTCTTATTGAAGCAAGAAAAAATATCAGTGAAATTTTCAATAAAGCAAAAATGAATTCTGAAATGAATGATATTTCTAATCCTTCTTATTCTTATAATGATGATTCTCCACTGGTCCGAATTTTGGTACCTATTGATGGTTCTGCAAAATCACTGAAGGCACTTTACCATGCAAATTATCTTTTCAGAGGCGCTGTTAAAGTAAAAATTTACTTGTTACATGTAATAGAATGGACTAATGAAAATGATGAAAACATGGATGAAGAATTATCTTCTCAAATTCAAGAAGAAGGTAGATTGATTCTTAGAAGTGTCGTTGTGCCAAAACAGATCAATGACTACAAACGTATGGTCAAATTGGGAGATCCTGCTGAAAAAATCACAGAACTTGCAGATAAACTCAAAATTGATATGATAATAATGGGTAAAAGTGGAATAGGAAAATCTACCTTAGACTTGGGACATGTAACACAAAAAGTACTAAAACTAACCTCAAAACCTGTGATTCTATTAGAATAGATGCAAAATTCTATACTTGGATGAAAAGTTTATGTTTTTTTTTGGGAAATTGTCTATTTTGGCCTCGATATTTATGGTTTTGATTTCTTTTAGAGTCTTCAAAAAATCATCATATTTTGATAATTCAACTAGTAAATTGTTTTCAATTACCTCTGTAATTTTACTCTCTCTGATTTCTTTTACAATATGATGACAACAAATGATCATAAATTGTTCTAATTCTCTCTTTTGTTTTCTTTCAATTGTCTCCTTTGCAATACCGTAAATTAACTCAAAATTTTTTTCATGATTTTTACAAAATTGCATTTTTTTTGTAATTGCTAAATTGTTATTATAAATATTGAATTTAACTTGAATCATATGAAAATAATGAAATACTAAAAAATATGCTTTAATCTAACATCTTTTAATAAAAAAGAAATTTCCCTAGATTATCCGTCTAAATTATAACTCTGATAATCTTTAGGGGTCATTTCCATGTTCTTCATTTTCATCACTGCATCCACTCCATACTCGTCTATGTATTTTTGATAATCATAGTGATATGGCTGCATTCCTTTGCACGTAATTTCAAAATTATCTACAAGTACAAACACTGATGCCCTGTTGTAACTATAATCGTTGTCGTATAAAGTATCAATGGTATAATTTGAAATATCACATTCTCTATACGTCATCATTCTTATGGGTATGTCATCCTGCTCAAGGTATATTTTCATTCCAAATTCTGAGAATTCATGATCATATACTGATGATTTTTTATTGTACTCATAGTCTGCAGCTCTGTATAGTTGACTTTTATCAATTCCTACTATTCCTTGCAATATTATCTGTGGTTGCACTTTTTCAAACCCTGAAACTTGTTTGAAAACGTCAAAACTATCGATGGTTATGGTCCCACTGTCAAAACTAAACTCTGCTTTGATACTAACATCATTTAGACTATTTTTTGACATTATGTTTGTATCCTCAACTTCTGAATAGTCTAATTTGTAGTCCACTACAAATGGAGTTGATTTGAACGTGTGAACTGCTAAAGCATTTCCAACAAAACTCCATTCTCCCGATGATGAATAATCTGACACTATTGTTAGTTCATAGTAAGTTTCATTATCTGGAGTCCACACTGATTTTCCCTTTTCTTCTCCTGGTTCTAAGGGGCCTTTTAATGAAACCAACTGAACGGGTTCTGATGCAGAATAGTATAATGTTCCAGTATACTCTTTTTCAGAAATTGGAATTAGTACTGCTAATTGATGATTTTCATGTCCAATTCCTGGATCTACACTTGAAATCATCCTGTCATACCCTTCAATTGGCTTTTTTTCCCCTAGTTTTGCACTACTTGAAAAAAGTCCTAATTGCTGATTAATTGCATTTTCACGTTCTTGTTCTTGATTAAGATTGTTCTGTTGTGCAAATGACTGATCAAATAATATGGATGCTATAGACACAGCAAGTACTGCTGTAAGGAAACTGATTTTTACTTTATCATATGTCATTAGTCCATATTAAAAAACTTGATAGTTATCTTTGTAAGGCACTCCAATGATTAAATAATCAAGAATAGTCGACGTCGACATCCCTCAAAAAATAATTTTGCTGATATCTATTACTATGTTTTTCTATTAATTAATATTTTAAATTATTTTTTTCTTATCCTTATGTTGAGTACCATTAAAAAAACATCAAAATTTTTCATGACAGTTGATAATTCTGTTTACAAAAAAATCAAAAAATTAGCATCAAAACGTGGCATAAGTACACAGGAATTCATTAGAGCTGTGATTATCCCTGAGTGGTTTGATAAGGAAAAAAATCAAAAAAATTAATTTTTATTTTTTTAAAACATTATTTGGAATTCTAAAATTCATAATTAGTTTTGATATGATATTTAGAATTGTTTGAAGAATTAATTTCATCCATAGGTAATTTTACTCCTCCTATGATGTTAGGTTTAGGATTTCTGAATAAGAATTCAGCATGCCTTTGAACCTGATCATGTTACTGCAATTGGCACTCAATTGTTCAAAAGAAAAACCAACAATTGTAGAATAAAAAATAAACTGAAAACTGCACTTGGAAAATCTTCGGCAGTGAGAATTTTTTGGGGTGCAGGACATTCTACAACCCTCTTGATTATGGGTTTATTGTGTATTTTTTTACAATCGGCATTAATTCTAAAATATTCACTGATCTTGTATTGTTGGTTGGTTTTATGCTAATCTTCCTAGGAATTTCTGCGATCTGGAAAAAAACTCAAAAATTTTCCATATACATCCAAATCAACATTTCAATGGGTATCTACATTTTGATTCTCATGAACATAAAGATGATGACCATAGACATGAACACAAATCATATCTAACTGGTCTAATTCATGGATTTGCTGGAAGTGGCAGTATGGTTGTTTTAGCTATTTTTACTCTTGAAAATATAGAATTGGCATTAACATTTGTTACTTTATTTGGATTGGGCTCAGTTGTTGAATGGTTGCTTTTAGTGCTCTGTTAGGGGGTGCCTTTTTTGCTGACTTCTAGACTGAATTTTATTAGTAAATTTTTTCGATATGGGACTACCATAATCAGTTTAATCCTTGGTATGCACATTATATTTGAAATTGGGATTGTGAATAATTTTTAGTTTTTTCGTATTTTGCTAAAACCTGTGTTTAGAATTTTTTTTCTACAAATTTCAACTATTTTTAAAACTAAATTCAAAACACTATCTGTCTTATTATCTAAAATTCTTATTATCACTCCTGATTTATCAGGTAAGATTGATGTCCCAACAAAAATACTGTCATCTGCTTTCTTAATGTCTTGATTTATCTTTTTTTCTAATTCTATAACTATCTCATTTCTAGTGAAAATATAGATTGTTCCAACAACATTATAATCTCCTAAAATCCCAAAATTGTTTAATTTTTGCTTTTTTGGCTCAATTTTTGTATTTTCTAAAAATCTGATTTTTTTATCTTGATTTCTACAATGGGTTCTTAGATAACAAATGTCATACTCAAAAGATTCTCCCATAGCAACTCTTCCAGGTGTTAAAATTTCTGAGTAGATTAAAGTGGAATTATTATGAACATTAAGATTAACTTTTTGATAATATCTTGAGTTTTTGTAGGGGATTATCTGATCAGGAATATATTCCAGATAACAGTTTTCTTTAACTATGATGTTTAGAATTTGTGATGCAGAATTTGAATTCATACTATAGATTCTTGTAGCACCTTGAGTAGTAATGTGACAAATTGATTTATTTTTTAGTAAAATATCTGTTCTGTATCTATCTCCTTGTAAAATCCCTCCAGATGGTGAAATGATATACAGATACATCATTTTAGGAAGTAAATTTTCAGGATACACTGCACGTTGAATTTGCAAAGGAACCTGTGAGAATTGTTTTGTAATTACCGTCTTACCTGTATCATCTGCTTGAAGTTCTAAATCAATAATCCCCACTTTTCCAGTTTTTCCAACCCCTAACTGGTTTACTTTGGATTCATACGTCTGAATTTCCTTAGGAATATCGTCAGGTGTATAGTGTTTTAGATTATTCAATAACTCATACCTTTTGCATAATTTCAGACTTTGGTGTTGAGTCTAGTAAAACATTATGAATAATGTGCTCTGCCACTTTTATCATGCCTTGATCCGTTTTACAGTTGATAAATTCAAATGGCTTTTCTTTTCTAATTTTATCTGCATCTTTTTTCATAATTTCAAGATTAGCATCAACCATAGACGCAAGATCAATCTTATTAATTACTAAAAGGTCACAATTCTCAATTCCCAAACCTCCTTTTCTAGGATACTTGTCCCCTCCGGCAACATCAATTATGTAAATAAAATAATCTGCAAG
>JABDKK010000058.1 GCA_013002265.1 Candidatus Nitrosopumilus sp.
CCAACAAGAGAGCTTGCAATGCAGATTACAGAGGAAATCAAAAAGTTTGGAAAATACACTGGAATCAAAGTAGCGACTGTTTATGGAGGTCAAGGGATGGGACTTCAACTCGATATGCTCGATAGGGGAGTGGAGATCGTAGTTGCAACTCCTGGAAGATTAATTGATCATCTCAAAAGAGGCTCCATTGAATTAAGAGACATCACATACATTGTTCTTGATGAGGCAGATACCATGTTAGATATGGGATTCATTGATGATATTCAATTCATTTTAGATTTAGCACCAGAAGATAGAACCATGTCGTTGTTTTCAGCAACAATGCCAACGGAGATTCTAAGACTCTCTGAAGAGTATCTTAACAACCCGAAGCAATTTCTTTTAGATGCTGATGATTTAAGCGGTGAGGGAATTGACCAATCATATCTAGTCATTAAAGACAGAGACAAACTCAAGTATCTAATTGATTTTATCAAGCCAGTAAAAGGCCAATCTATTGTCTTTTGTTCAACAAAATACAGAACCAGAGATGTAGCAAAATTCCTACATCAGGAAAAATTTGACGCAGTTGCAATTGAAGGAGACATGTCTCAGCATAGAAGAGAACAGTCAATGGGCAAATTCCGAAGTGGAAAAGCAGATATTTTAGTGGCAACAGATGTTGCATCTAGAGGTATTGATGTTCCTAGAGTAGAATTAGTGATTAATTATGATGTGCCTAATCAAGAGATGGCATATTTTCACAGAATAGGCAGGACTGCACGTGCAGGTGCCAAAGGTAAAGCAATTACATTTGTTTCATATTCATCGGTAGGCGATTGGAATATCATCAAGCGCCAAATCAAAGTGCCACTAAGGGACTTGAACGAAGAAATGGGAATTCAAATTTCAATTCCAGATCCTCTAAAGAGACAAACACCTTCTAGAAGATATGGAGGTCAATCAAGATCAAACTATTCCAGAGGCGGACGTTCTGGAGGATATGGAAGATCAGATAGAGGTGGAAACCCAAGAGATAACAGGGGACCACGAAGAAGATTCAATGATAGAGATAACAGAAACAGCTACGGCGGACGTAGTAGATGGTAAAATAACTGTAAAACTTAAAGACCTCAACTTCCTAAATTAATACAAGGTAAACAAATGCATAGAGGGTTTATTTTATTGAATTGTGATCTTGGAGCAGAAGAATATATTGTTGACGAACTAAAACAAATGCAAGACATTGGCAATGCATATCTCACATTTGGTGCATATGATGTAATTGCAGAAATTCAATCAGAGAACCAAGATGGGTTTGAAAAAGCAATTGCAAACATTAGAAAATTATCCAGAGTAGTCAGCACTATGACATTAAATGTAATAAGCCACAAATAACTGATCTAAGCAGAATCTTGTGGCGCATAATTGTTATAGGAGTAAATTAGGTATTTTTTCAAATTGCAAAAAATAGATTATGAAGGAACTGTTTGGGTATTAAATAATAATAATCCACAACCATTACTTGATCATGCACTGCATATGATAGAAAGACACGGAGTAAATCCTGATGATGTTGTAATTACTGATGTGCCAAAGGTAAAGGTGGGCTCAATCGTAGTTGAGATTTGGCCTTATGAACTTGTAATTGCAAGGGTAAGATCAGTACGTAATGAGTCATTTATCAGTGGTTCTGAATTCACTATAGAGTTAAAGTTAGACGAAAATGGAAATTACATAGATTATCTTTGAAAAAAAAGAAAATACAAAATATCATTATCGGTATAATTGCAATTCTAATTGTAGGATTGATTGCAGGATACAATTATTCAGTAGAACAAACCAAACAAAAGGGTCTGCAATTTGGAATAGAGTTAGAGCAAATCCAAAATGACATCAAAGATCTTCAAACTGACTTCTATTCAGAGAAAACAAGGTGGGAAGAAGGAGGCATTACAAAAGAAGAATTGTTTGAATTCTATGATAAACATTTGGAGAAATTCAACAAAGTCATTCAAAAATATGATGACTTGAATCCCCCAGAACTCTTCAAAAGCTCAGTTGATCTATTAAAAATATCGTCACAGACCCAGCTTGAAAGTGATTCACAGTTTATTGAATGGATTAAAACAGGAGATGAGTCAGCCAAGATAAGATCAGACACACAAATTCAAGAATCATTAGAATATGAAATGTTAGGTTTAGTAGAATTCTATTCAGCTAAAACTGGAGTTAAAAATTATGATGAGCCAGAAAAATTTGAAACTCCACAAACAGGATTGACACAAAAAGTAATTCAGATTTCAGAGAACATGATAAAAGAGTGCGATAATCAATTCAAAAATGATTTAGGCGAATTTGATTCAGATAAAATTGAAGTAGAGTGGTTTAACTGTGTAAATGAGGCCAAAAAATGGAAGATAGAACATCTTCCCTAGACAGTATAAGAATGTCATCACAACATAAACTTCTTTAGAGAATAAGACGCTAGATGATTATGCAATGGGTCGCCATTTTTCCATTATTTTTTGTTTCATTTGTTCCATTTGCATTTGGAGAGGCATTTATTGAAAATGATCAGCAATACATTGGCGATGATGGAGCATTTCATATTGTTGGCGAAATTAGAAATGACTTAAAGGCACCATTAAACCAAATTAGTATTCATGCTACTTTGTTTGATGAGCATGGAAAGGTAATTGAGAGTAAAAAAACAAGTTCATTGATTAACACCATAATGCCTGGAATGAAAGGCCCATTTGATCTAATATTGACCAACCACAATGCAAAAAAGGTCAAATCATATTCTTTGGATTTGGATTACAATGTGAGCCCTCCTAAAAATCAAGTAATTGGAATTACAGAATCAAAATTATCAAGAGATAATTTCAATAATCTAATGATCACAGGGATGGTTTCAAATAACGGAGACATTACAGCAAATATGATTACAGTTGTTGCAACACTTTACGATAAAGATGGAAAAGTAGCCTTAGTAAATACTGTAAACCCTGAACCAGACTATCTAAGAGCGCAAGATAATGCATTCTTTTTGGTATCAATTCCAGACAAAATTCAAACTAGTAAAATTACAGAATATTCATTGGTTGCCGAATCAGAAGAGTATGCTGCAGTTCCAGAATTTCCAATAGGAACCATAGTTTTGCTAATAATTACATTATCAGCATATATTGGAATTACAAGGTTTTCCGGCAGACTTATGATAAATCTGATTTCTGCAACAAATCTAAAATAGGGAAAATTTCTTCAAGCAGCTGATTTTTTTCTAACGGAGTAGGTTTTGAAAATTTTATCGGGAATGTAATTGTTAGCATGTCTTGATCAGTATGAGATATTCGGACTGAGTGGAATGGCGGATTTAGTTTGAATAAGAATTGTTTCCATTTTTGCAAATGCGTGTTAACTCTGATTACGTTTGTTTCAATCTCAGAGAGTTCAGTATTCAAATCAGTATCAAACAAACCAAATTTAACAAGTGGAACCATCATCAATCCACCTAAAACTTTGTCGTGATTTTTTACCATAGTGGAAATTATTTCCTCAGCATTTTCTTTTGGAAAAATATCTCCGTAATCTGGATCAAGATATCCAGCAATTAGTTTTTTTGAATCAAATATTCGAAAATAATATTCATCAAATTCAAGTTTCCACAATATCTTGAAAATAATTGATGAATAAATAAACGATTAATCAAAAGACAGTTAAATAAACTAGAGATTCATGAAAAAGTCATGGGTATATCAAAAGAGAATAAAGATTTCATAGATAGTTTAATTGATTACTATATCAGCGAATCTGAATCATATAGGCAGATAGCAGAAAATTTTATTCCAGAAGTTGAATCTATTGCAGATACAGCATTTGGAATTATTGCAGGGTGTGTTTATTCAGGATTTTTGCAGGCATATCAAAATCAACAATTGACGCCTAGTTTGGATGATATGAAGGAATTTAATCAGATAATCAAGGAGCGAGCACCTATAATTAAAAAGGCAATTTTGAATCCACCAGCAGCCGAATTACCTAAAGATTATGAAGAAAAAAATGACGAAAAACCTACAGAAAACTCATAGATTGTAAGTATGTAAATGTATAGTAATTTAGAGGGGAGTTACAGTTTAATTCTGTTTTTACATATGAGATTCGATGAATGTAGATGGAAGTAAAATTATTTTTGGGTTAGGAGTAGCTGCTGCAATGGCTACGGCAGTAATTGCGTTGTATTTTTCAATACGGTAAAGATAAATCATCAAAAGAATCCATCAAAGAAATGTCAGCTACAAATGAATTTAAGATTACACAAATTGTAGATAATGGTCAAGTTGTACAATTAACATTAATTGAAAATGTTTCAACTGAACCCATATCTCAAAAACAAATGATTATTGAAAATGTATCAAAAAAACTAGATGATGAAACAAAAGAACAAGTAATGCCATTACTGGAAGCAATTCTTCAGGCACAGCCAACAGTAAACATCAAAACATATCAACAAACACAGATTACTATTGCAATGCCCAAATCAAGATATGATAATATGGGAAGACCTCAAGTTGGAAATACCATAGAGGTTAATTTGAAAAAAGTCTAAAGATGAGAATCAATTTCCTTGATGTCAGATAGCGGTAAAGAACAAGAGAAGTTTTTGCACACATAGACTACAGTCTTATCTGAAAATATTTTTCCTGAAAAGAATGGCAAATTAGATAGTTTCTGTGATTGATTTGAATTTTGAATTGTTATGATAAGTGAATTTGGCAAATATCTCAATAAAAGGTACTCACATATCTCTGAGTTTTCAGTGTTTATGATTGTGATTTCCAATGGTTTGTCGAGATAAACTGCAAGTGTGTTTAACAGATATCCAAATCCAAATGGATTCTCAGCTGCCATTTGAGCCTGAGATTCTAAAATTTTTGTTGTAATTTCAAGAAATTTTTGATTTTGTGATAAATGATACAATCTTAGCATAACCAAAGCAGAAACTGAATTTCCTGAAGGTAAAGACAGATCATAGTTACTTTTTGGCCTTATGATTAATTGTTCATGGTCATCAGAAGTCATAAAGAAGTTATTATTCTGAGAATCCCAGAAATGATCAATTAGATGATCACCTAACTTCAAAGCCAGATTAAGATACTTGGATTCAGGTTCAATTTCAAATACATCAAGCAGTGCATTTACAAAATAAGAGTAATCCTCTAGGTATCCATCAATTTTTGCAGTTCCATTTTTGTAGGTTCTCAGTAATTTTCCATTCTCAAAGAGATTATCTTCAATAAAGGATATACATTTCTTTGAAGCATCAAGATATTTTGGATTTTTGCTAACACGATATCCTTTTGCAAATGCTGTGATCATCAAAGAATTCCAGGAAACAAGTATCTTATCATCTAATCCAGGGAGAATTCTTGCTGAGCGAACTTTTAATAATTTTTCTGAACAAGACTTTAGAATTTCTTTTACTTTCTCCTCGGTAATTCCAAAATTAAAAGCAACTGTGGAAATATTGAGATTATTGCACAAGATATTATTTCCTTCCCAGTTCCCACCATCAGTTACATCATAGAATAAGCAAAAAAGATCAGCATCACTACCAAGTATTTCTTTTATTTCACTTTTCTTCCAAACATAGAATTTTCCTTCAACGCCCTCAGAGTCTGCATCATATGCAGAATAAAACCCACCTTCAGGAGAAGTCATGTCACGTAAAACAAAATCCAAAGTTTTTTGTAAAACATCAAGATAAAAAGGATCCTTTGTTATCTGATATGCCTCTGCATAATTTACAGGAATCAAAGCATTATCATACAACATCTTTTCAAAATGAGGAACAAGCCATTTTGAATCAGTGGAATATCTATGAAATCCACCACCTATTTGATCAAAAATTCCTCCTGTGGCCATTTTGTTGAGGGTTTTAAGAGCAAATTCATTGAATTTTGAGAGTCCTGAGAGTTTTGCATAGTGAAACAAAAATGAAACATTTGCAGCGTTTGGAAATTTAGGAGCAGAACCAAATCCCCCATAGGTTGCATCACCTAGCTGAAACAGATTCATTGCAGCCTCATCTAGAATTACTCTTTCTAATTTTGAGGGAGCCTTGATAGTTTCTGTTTTATTTAGTGCTTCAAGAAAGTTCTCAGCTGCTTTTTCAATATCTTTTGGTTTTTCCTTCCATGCTTGAGATAGTTGACGGCAAATGCTTCCAAAACCAGGACGCCCATATGAGTCCAAGACTGGAAAATAAGTTCCAACATAGAAGGGTTTTTGATCAGGAGTTAGGAAAATGCTCAAGGGCCAACCACCTTGACCTGTTGCAATCTGAGAAACTTTTTGATAGATATCATCAATGTCAGGTCTTTCTTCTCTGTCAACTTTTATGTTAACAAAATTTTTATTCATAAATTTGGCAACCTCTTCATTTTCAAATGACTCATGTGCCATTACATGGCACCAGTGGCAGGAACTGTAACCAATACTGAGGAAAATAGGTTTGTTTTCATCCTTTGCTTTTTTTAACGCCTCATCATTCCACCCATACCAATCAACAGGATTGTGCGCATGCTGAAGCAAGTAGGGACTGGTTTCATTTATGAGTTTATTTTCTGCCACAATAATCCAGATTTTTTAGAATATTTGTATCTAATTAAGTGAAATTAGCCCCAAATTCCTCTTCCTTCTTCTAATTCATAAATTCTGACATTAATTTTTCCTAAAAGTTTGACTTTGGATTTATGTGCCTTTTTGTCATGACTATAGTCTTTTTTTTCAACTAGTTCCTGCAATCTCTTTAGTTGTTCAACTGAGAGTTTTTTGAATTCATTTTTTGAGGAAGATATCAGTTGTAGCAACTTTACTCTTTCCTTATCCTCCTCAGAGATATCAGCCATATTATGAAATACTCCCGGTCCTTTATTTTTCTAATGTAAAATCAATGAAAATATTTGTATTCAATACGCTTAAGTTTAAAATTATCAGCAAAAAAATGTGGATATTACTCAGAAAAGAATTCCGATTATTTTGATAATTATTCTAATTGCTATTTTGATTTTTCAATATATGACTAATTTAGAAAATGCAAGTAAATTGATAGATTCTGAAACCTGTGAATTATATATCAAAGACAAACAAATCAACATAAAAAAATACTTGAATGAGTTTGATCCCAAATGTCTAGAGATTAAGAATCTAAATTCACCATAAAACAAAAGAAAATTTGCGAATCTTAAAATCACATATGTAATTTTGTTAATCATGGAAAAAATGCGTGCAATGATACTAGAAAAGTGTGATAAAATTGAGAACAACCCATTAAAACTAAAAGATATTGATAGACATGAAATAAAACGCCCAGAGGAAATTCTGATAAAAATTGAGGCTTGTGGGGTTTGCCACTCTCAACTACACGGAATAGAAGGAGACTGGAAAGATATTGGAATTCCTCCAACGCTTCCCACAGTTCCAGGTCATGAGCTAGTTGGTAAAGTTGTACAAGTAGGAGACAAAGTTACTAAATTCAAAGTAGGTGAGAGGGCAGGCATTACACCACTGCTTGAGGCTTGCAGAGAATGTCAATATTGTAAAGAAGGAAAAGAGTATCTTTGTGAATCATCAGCAATCACCGGAGAATCCTTCAAGGGAGGATATTCTGAATACATTACAGTTGCAGAAGATTTTGCAACCAAAGTTCCAGACACTATGAAGTCTGAATATGCAGCTCCTTTATTTTGTGCAGGGATTACTGCATACAAGGCAGTAAAAGCAGCAGAACCAAAGATTCACAAAAAAATCGGCATATTTGGAATTGGCGGTGTTGGACACATGGCAGTTCAGTTTGCAAAAGTGGAAAACTGTGATGTTGTTGCATTTTCAAGATCACAGAATCATCTTGATGTGGCAAAAAGGCTTGGAGCAGTAGATGCAATTCAATTTTCTGAAAATCAAAAAGAGTTTTTGGCAAAACTAAAAGAGAGTCATGGTTTGCTTGATGCTGCAATTATTTTTGCACCTGCAGACATTGTAACTGATACTGCAATCAAGGCAGTAAAGAAAGGAGGTCTAGTAGTAATTGCGACAGTTGGAGAAAACCCAACTTTCATGGCATTTGAAGAAAAAACAATCAGAGGAACCCTGATCGGTTCCACAAAAGACATGGAGCAGGTAATCAAAATATGTAACGAGAATAACTTGGAGGTAATTACAGAAGTTTTTCCATTAGAGCAAGCAAACCAAGTTCTAAAAAAATTAAAAGACTCTGAAATTAAAGCAAGAGCAGTACTAGTACCATAACTTTTGGGCTTATATATTGGAGTTTTGATTTTGCAATCATGAATTGCAAGAGATGCCATCACATAGATGAAGCACACATTCCAAATGAAAAAAGCAATTCAATTATCAAAATGGGCAAATGTCAGATTCCAACATGTACTTGTCAACAATATTTGGATCCCATTCAAGAAATAGACGAAGATCTTTTGTAACAATTCATATAGTAAAATCCATACTGAAAAGTTATGGATAAACACAAGCCATCAGATGAGATGATAAAGGATTTAGACAATATTTTATCAAAAATTAACGCAATGGAAATTGTTGCATCTGATGATTTTCAAAAAAATACAATTAAAATTATGAGAGCACTTGTTGAAGGACAGATCCATTCAATTAATGAGTTTCAGCATTTGAAAAAAGCAATAGACTTGTTAACATTGCAACTATTTGATGTACAAAACAAAGTCAAGAGTCAAGTCTAGTGTCACTTATACCGCAACTTGTACATCTGTATAAAGTGGATTTTTCTAGTTTTTTCTCAGATTTCATATCAGCGCCACAGCATGCACATGGAATTTTTTCAGGTTGAGATTCTCTAACTGTATAATCAGGTTTTGACTCTACTATCTCATCGGCATTACAAGTTGGCTTGTATCTTTGAATAATCCGAGTTAGAACATTTTGTCTTTGAATTTCACTTGAATCAAACATTGGTAGTATTGCAAGATAAAGGGACTTTTCTGAACCTGCCTGTTTTATCCAGCATTGGAATTGTGAATGCTGAACAAAATATGACTTTTCTTCAGTCTTTTCGCATTGACCAACATAGATAATGTTGAATTTGTCTTTGTCACGTGATAAAATCAGATATACCAATTTCTCCATAGGAGGCCCCC
>JABDKK010000072.1 GCA_013002265.1 Candidatus Nitrosopumilus sp.
TTTGATTTGGTTTTCAACAAGCTCCTATAGTGTAGTCCGCAGTATGCTTAACCGGACTACACTATAGGAGCTTGTTGAAAACCAAATCAAATCTCAATTTAAAGGAAATGTTTTGACTTTGAATGAATTTGTAAAACTTTGTGAGTTGGATCCTTTATAGAAAATTTATCACATCTAAAATCATGGATTTTAAAAAATTAATTGAAGAACAAGGATTCTCTGATTTTCCTGTTGGAATAGGAGGATGCAAAAATTATCAAATTGGTTTTGATGTTTGTCCTTATGATCTCTATGTTTTTGATGAAAAATCTGAACCAGAAAAAATTCTTCAATACCATGATCAATACATAGTCATTCATCATGCCTCATTATCTGAAACCAAGTCTAAGAATCTTCTAAAGTATGATGACCTCAAGATAATTCAAGATGCATCTTGGGAGATGCGAATGTTTTTATCCAAAATTAATGAAAAACGTTTTTCCCTTTTTGCAGATTTTGCGAAAAACTGCTTAATTGAATCCCTATTTTGTTGTCAAAAAACAAAAGAAGCTATTGAATCCTCTGATGCTTTTGCTCCGTGTTGGCAAAAATGTGCATCCTACCTTCTTGCTGATGCTATATCTTCAGTTAATCACTTAATATCTGGACCCTCCCATATGCTTGAATCCCTTAGAAAACTAAGCAAAAATAACATCAATGAGCATATTTCTATTGTTACTCAAACAGTGGGAATAGAGCGAGCAATTCCTTCCTTGCTTGAGCGAATGCTAAAATCTACAATTGGATTCTCTGATTTGGTAGAAAAAAATAATCATTCCCAAATAATTCAGGTAAAACACGATTATTTTATTAAGAATTCAATGTTGTCTGATTGCTATTTTTATTTGGGATATATTAACAAGGAAAATTTTGTTAGAGTAAAAGATACTTTGAATAGACAACCTGATCTCATCTATATCCTTAAGATTGCCTTTGATGTTGAGGCTGATTCTAACCTGTTACTTCATCAGGCAGACCTTATTCAAAATTCATCAAATGAAATCCTAGGAATTATTTCCAAAATATAGTGTTTCCAGATTCTGTACTAACCTTTTAAAACAAGTAATATCACAGATTTACTATGGTAGATCAAGCATGTGGATGCGAAGCAGAAAGCGGCGATCCAGATTACTCATGTGATTGTGCTATGCAAGGTCATTGTATATGCAGCGCAGATTGCAAATGTTCAACCGACGTTTGTAAAGAAGCTGTCGGCAATATGTAGTTCGATAGTTACTTACAATCTTATTTTTTCTTTTTAAAATTATTCTTCTTCTTCCTCAAATCCCCAAGATTTTACTAATTCTTTTTGAAATTTGTCTGATTGTTTTTCATCTAATGCAAACCCGCAATTTTTGTGGGTTGGAACAACTGCCATTCCATCAAGCTTGAATTCAACTTCAAAGAGGTGAACTTTTGAGCATTCGCACATTTCTGGAATTACTCTGAACTTTCCTCTATATTTGCTTATTTGAAATCTAAACTGGTAGTTTTTACCTTGTTTTTTGCATTTATGAATAACGTTTAACTATCCGTTTTACCAATTTTTAATGATTTGAAAGTATTTTTATTCTTAATTCCAGTTTTTGCAGCACTCTTATTTGGTTCAATTATGATTCCTTCAAGTTTTGCACAGTACGAAGGTGGCGGTGTAAATAAGGAAGGAACGTGGTATGCTGGTGAGGGCCTTCAAAAAGGCGATTATTTTGAATATTCGATGTGTCATGTAGATTACAAAGAGTGCGCAGAGTTTGAACTGGATTTGTGGATTAAAGGAGACAAACAAGTTGGCTCTGAAACAAAATGGTTAGCTGAAGTTGTAGTTTATGATGGAAATAAAATTATCAAAGGTGAAATGGAATTAGGAAAAATTGCTCCAGAGCCAACTGGAGGTAGTCAAGAACTTGGAATTTACAGAGGCGCATTCAAGTCTTCTGTTGCTTGGTTATCTGCATTTGCAACATCTGATGGCAGCTCTGGAGGAAAAGGACCCAAAGAATTCTCTGCACAATCATGGGGTAAGATTGGAAATATTGGAGGTCAACAAGTAGCCCCAAGAGGACTAGAAACAATTAACGTTCCAGCTGGAACATATGAGACCGTTCAAGTTGGTTGGAAGACAGGTGGTGCAACAAGTAAGGTTTGGATTGTTGATGACTTTCCTTTTCCAATCAAAGCTAAAACATACACACACGTTTCTGAAGGGATCCCTCCAACAGAATATGAGTTTGAATTACTAAAATACCAAAAATATGTGGAAACCAGTCCGTTTGTAGGAATAGTATCCACTCAGACAGACATTAAGGAGGGTTGTGACATAAACTATGAGAAAGATGTTAGTGTAAAGAAGCCAACTAAAAATTTCAAATATCAAATTCATGTGTTTTATGGTCCTGAAGATCCTGTTGAAGGATGTGGTATGCAATGGCTAATCAAATTTATCAGCATATATGATGACACTGAATTTTTGAATCAAGTTCAATTTGATTTTCTTGTAGTTGACAACAATCTAACTCCCCTAAGATCAATTTCACAAGAAGAAGGTAGGCAATTTCTTTACTCACCATCCGGCCAATACATTCTTGATATGGTTGTAAAAGAAAAACCTGGAACTGCAAATTACGTAATCTGGGTTTACGGATTGGCGCCTGAAGGAATTGTTCCATCCACTGCTACTGATTATTTGCAAATTCCGGTATTCATATACGGCGATGAGGATAGTTCCACCCAAAGCATTCCCGCATGGATTAAGAATAATGCAGGTTGGTGGGCAGATGGCTCCATTGATGATAACTCCTTTGTCCAAGGAAT
>JABDKK010000082.1 GCA_013002265.1 Candidatus Nitrosopumilus sp.
GAGTTAGGAACTTGTGTAACTGTTGCAATTAGAAGACATCCCTCAAATATAGCACTAGCTGCAATCACTCTTGATAGAGTTTCAAAGGGCAGAGCAATTCTTGGAATAGGTGCAGGCGAAGCTCAAAATCTCAAAGAGTTTTGCATTCCATTTGAAAAACCTGTTTCAAAATGGGAAGAACAGATTGAAACAATTCATACATTATACAAATCAACTCCAGATAATACTGTAGATTATAACGGAAAATATTACAAACTTGAAGGTGCATGCTTGCAAGCACCTCCAATCAGAAAACCAAGACCACCTACTTACATGGCTTCAGGTGGAACACGTACACTTGCTTTAACTGGTAAGCTTGGTGATGGATGGCTCCCAATTGGCTATACTCCTGAACTCTTTGAGGATCATGCCAATCAAATTAAAAAATCAATGGATGAGAATAATAGAACACAAGAAGAGAAAGATAATTTCGAATATGCTTTAGACATTGATGTGTATTTTTCTGAAGATGCAGAAGAATCATGGGCTAGAATGAAAGAGGCAGTAAAGGTCAGTTTGTTCAAGCCTGAGATTTTGAGAGTTCACGGATTAAAAGAAATTGAGGGCTTTGACTTCAGAAAATACTTTACAGAATATTCCATGTCTAATCAAGACTGGATTGTAAAAATGAGAGAGGCTGCAACAAAAATACCCGAAAAAGTTGCTCGTTCTTCAACTGCTGTTGGAACTCCTGACGATATAATTCCAACATTTGAGAGATTTATGGATGCAGGTGTAAATCACTTTGTAATCCGATTCTGGGGTAAGAACTACTTTGGATCTATTGATAAATTTGCAAGCCATGTAATTCCTGCTCTACGTGAAAAAGCAAAACAATAAGACGTTCTCCCCTATAACATACAGCAAATCATTTACCCTTCTAGTTGAAATGAAATATGATGGATGATAAAATTCCTGACACTCTAAAAAAATGCCTTGATATTTTAGATGAAAATGTCGAAATTTTGGCAAATATAGAAGCTGCTCTAGAAGATGAAAAAGAAGATGAATTTGTTCCAGATTTGAAACTACATGATTTGTATGATATGACTGAAGATGTTGCAGAGGCATCAAAACTAAAGCGTGCAGAATTTAATTATGTTAGAAGGCAATCTGAGAACTTCTAATTTATGATTTGTGCGGCCTTCTGCTTTTTGCTTTAGTAAATGATTTTACCCTTCGTTTGTTTTTCTGTTTTTCTATCCTCTTTCTAGTACGTTCTGATGATTTTGTAGCCCCTTGAATTATTTTTGTCCTGCTACCATCTTTCAACATGATCTGTTTCCCTTTAAATCTAAACTCCACGTCTCTACATTTGATATAGTATTTTTTCAGACAAAAAAATATTCTATTGTTAGTCCCATGCATGTCTTTTACCTCCTTTGATTTTTTTAACTCATTGAGAACATTTCGCAGCAATCCTTTGTCAATGTCTGTAATTCTGTGCAATTCTCTAAACCAAATGAATTTTGATTCTGAACCCCACTCTTCTAAAACTTCTAAAACTTGGTTTGTTGCATCTTCTGCCTCTTCATTAATTTCAATCATATGTCTTCTTGATTTGTTTCAAACTTTGGCAATTTAAATTGATAAAAAATTTAGATTATATTAGTCAAGTTTTCTCATGTTTTTTGTTTTTGAAAATTTCTGCAAGTGAAAGATATGGATGCCAAATCCAACAAGGAATGCACAAAATTGGAATGCCAAATTTTTCAAATAAAACAAATAATAAAAGAATTAGATGGATATGATTAAATTATTTTTTTGCTCTTTTTTCTTTTAATCTTGATTTAGTTACTTTGATTGTTTGCTTTTGATTATTTTCCATTTTTTTTGCAATTGTATCTATTTGTTTGATAATTTTTGATTGTTCTTCTCCTGGTTTTGCTTTTAGTAATTTCTTTTTTAATTTTTTTAGCTGATTAGAATAATTTTGAAACTCAAATTTTAATTCATCAAGATACGGATCTTGCATTATTTTAATGACGTCTTGTTATATTTAGAATCTTTGAATGAATCATGGAAAATATTTTAAAATCTATGTTCATTTAGTTTATTAAATAATTCTGCACACTCTATTTGATTTGAAATTATTAGGGCGATTAGAAATAAAGTCCTACGAAAAAATTAAGGAATTTCTATCCAAAGAACATATTGGAAGAATAGCTAGCATTGATGGAAATGGATATCCTCAAATTATTCCAATGAATTTTGCTTTTCTCAACGATGCAGTCTATATGCATTCCTACATTAGAGGTGAAAAACTTGATAATATCATTAGAAATCAAAAGGTTGGCTTTGAAGTAGACCGTGAACTTGAATTCTTGCCATCATATTTTTCTCATCCAACTGATGCATCCCAAGCTGACACTCTTTACATTAGTGTTGTAATCAAAGGAAATGCATCGATTGTTGATGATGATCTTGAAAAATCATTGGGACTCAATGCCTTAATGGAAAAATATCAGCCTGAAGGACATTATGAACCACTGACAAAAGATGATTTGGTGCTTGATGAGGTTGCAGTAATTAAGATAGTTCCTGATTCCATAAAGGGAAAGTACAAGATTGGACAACACATGTCTGCTGACTCAAGGACAATTCTTGCAAAAAAAATCCTAGAGCGCAACTCTACAACTTCTAAAAAAACACTTGAAATTATGGGATTTGAAGTTACTGATAATGGTTTGAAAATGATTGATGAACCAGTATGGTAATTGCTTTTTTAATTTACACTGATAATCATTTTCTCATGTTCTCTAGTGTGCACTCAGATGAACAAAAATCACTTTGCCTATTCTGAAAATCTTTACTGCAATTCTCACAGATTTTCTTCATGATTGACTACACAAAATTGTATATAACGCAAAAATAGTTTTTTTACTAGTGCCAACATTTTCTTTTTTTGTTGACTACAACTTATCTGGTTAGAAACGTTAGCTATAAGTTCAGTTTTTAATGATTTTATATGTTGGAACAAGTACTAAAATTTGAATTAGTATCAGAGTATACTCCTACAGGGGATCAGCCTCAGGCAATTGATGCTCTAGTTGATGGAGTTAAAAAAGGAACAGTTCAAACATTACTTGGTGTTACAGGTAGTGGCAAAACATTTTCTGTTGCAAACGTTATAGCTAGAACTGGAAAAAACACATTAGTGATATCGCACAACAAAACTCTAGCTGCACAACTTTATGCAGAACTGAAACAATTTTTTCCAAAAAACAATGTTGGATATTTTGTATCATACTATGATTACTATCAACCAGAAAGCTATTTGCCACA
Source organism: Candidatus Nitrosopumilus sp. (assembly GCA_013002265.1). Lineage (GTDB taxonomy): Archaea > Thermoproteota > Nitrososphaeria > Nitrososphaerales > Nitrosopumilaceae > Nitrosopumilus. The sequence continues at coordinate 3,325 of JABDKK010000082.1, forward strand.
GACTGATACCTACATTGAAAAAGACACTCAAATCAATGAAAAAATTGAAAAATTAAGGCTAGAGGCCACAGCTATGCTGCTATCTGGCGAGCCTACAATAATTGTATCTACTGTTTCTTGCATCTACTCTCTTGGGAATCCTCAAGATTGGGAAGGTTTGGCCATTACAATAAATGCCGGTGATGAAATAAAGAGAAATGAAATAATACGAAAATTAGTTGATGCTAGATATGAAAGAAATGACACCGAGGTAGCTCCTGGATATTTTCGAGTAAAAGGTGATACTATAGATATCACACCTGCATATTCTGAAGATCTTGTTAGAATATCCTTATTTGGAAATGAAGTTGAAAAAATAACACTCCTTGATCATGTATCTTTAAAAGAAAAGAAAAAAATTTCAACCATGAAAATTTTTCCAGCAAAACACTATCTAATTGCAAAAGATGTTAGAGAGAGAGCCATCAAATCAATTAAAGAAGAATTGACACAAAGATTGCCTGAACTAAATGAACTTGAAAGACAAAGACTTGAAATGAGGACAAAATATGATTTGGAAATGATTGAAGAGCTAGGGTATTGCTCTGGAATTGAAAACTATTCTAGACATTTTGATGGTAGAAAGGCAGGAGAAAAAGCATTTTGCCTGATGGATTTTTTTGGTGATGATTATTTGCTGGTAATTGATGAATCTCATGTAACTCTTCCTCAATTACATGGAATGTACAAAGGAGATCATTCTAGAAAAAAGGAACTTGTAACTTATGGCTTTAGATTGCCAAGTGCATATGATAATAGACCTCTACAATTTGAAGAATTTGAAGACTATATGAAAAACACCATTTTCGTATCAGCTACTCCATCAGAATATGAGAGAAAAATCTCTTCAAAAATTGTAGAGCAACTAGTCAGACCTACAGGATTACTTGATCCACTAGTTGAGGTTAGACCCTCTAAGGACCAGATGGATGACTTGATTCAGGAAATCTCCAAAAGAGTAACCAAATCTGAGAGGGTTTTAGTCACAACTTTGACTAAAAGAATGGCCGAAGATCTTGCTGAATACCTCTCAAAAAAACAAGTCAAGGTCAGATACATGCATTCAGAGATTGATGGGCTTCAAAGAACTGAATTAATTAGGCAATTGCGACTAGGTGAATTTGATGTTCTAGTTGGGATTAACCTTCTAAGAGAAGGATTGGATATTCCTGAAGTGTCCCTGGTTGCAATATTGGATGCTGATAAGGAAGGATTCTTGAGAAATTTTACCAGTCTCATTCAAACATGTGGAAGGGCTGCAAGAAATGAGCATGGAACTGTTATAATGTATGCTGATAATGTTACTCAGTCAATTCAAAGTACACTAGATGAAACAAAACGTCGTAGGGAAAAACAAATTCAATACAATAAGGAAAATAACATTGTTCCAAAAACCATCATCAAATCTGTTCCAGAACAGGAAACAGCACTTGATGATTCTAAACTAAAATCTGTTTATGATTTGAGTGCTGATATAGTTGAACTTGATGTACAAATGAAAAAATATTCTGAAGAATTAGATTTTGAGCGTGCAATTGAGTGCAGAGATAGGATAAAAAGACTAGAAAAGGAGATTCAACTAAAAGATGACAGAAAATAATCTAAAAATTCGTGGAGCACGACATCATAATCTAAAAAATTTAGATGTTGATATTCCAAAAAATAAACTAGTTGTAATTAGCGGATTGTCTGGCTCTGGCAAATCTACGTTGGCCTTTGATACAATCTATGCTGAAGGACAAAGAAGGTATGTTGAATCACTTTCAGCCTATGCCAGACAGTTCTTGGAGATGATGGATAAACCAGATGTTGACTCTATAGAAGGATTATCTCCTGCTATATCCATTCAACAAAAAACAACAAGTAAAAATCCACGTTCAACTGTTGGCACCACCACTGAAATTTATGATTACATGAGATTGCTTTATGCAAGAATTGGAATTCCGTATTGTACAAACTGCGGAAGAAAAATCTCGACTCAGTCAATTGAGACAATTTGCGATTCTGTAATCAAAGATTTTTCTGGGAAGAAAATACTGGTCTTATCCCCAATAATTCAACGAAAAAAGGGAACCTATGAGAAATTATTTGAGCAAATCAAAAAGGATGGTTATTCT
>JABDKK010000094.1 GCA_013002265.1 Candidatus Nitrosopumilus sp.
AGAAAATACATTGCAGATCATGAAGGGTACATTAGATATGATCATATTGGTGAGGGAGGATATCAAGAATCAGAAAAAGTAATTCAAAAATTACTTGAAGAAAGATCTATGGCTTTAGGGATACAAATGGCATCTACATCTTCTCTTGTAGACATTGAAGAATTTCAACACACCGTATTTAGAACGCCGGAACTATACTTTGGATTCAAGTTTGCACAAAATAGAAATCAATTAGGAAGCGACGAAGGGTTCCAACCTGGAAGCATAGTCTCATACTCAGAACCTGAAAACATTGTGCTTCATAAATTCTATCCAATTGGAAATTGGAAAAATTATGACGACAGTATGGAATTAGTTTCAGAAGTTGGCAGTATCAAACTATTGTATAATGCAAAAGAAGTCAACATAGTAACTGAAAATAATGCTGAATTAGAGATATTCCTAGATGGCAAACCATTACCTGGAGAATATGCAGGAAAAGACATTATCAACGGGAATACACTCAAAGTCTCAGAAGCAGGATTGTACAATATAATCAATAGTGATACTAGTTCATCACATGTGTTAGAGATTAATGTCCAAGGGCCAGGATTCCAAATCTTTACATTTACTTTTGGATAGTGTAACCCCAGCTTGTGTAACTCTAGTTACACTGACTGGGGGGACAAATCTGTTTAAAACAAAAAAAACAACCAAATTTAGGAATTTAAAACATGATTAGTAACTCTTGGAATAAAACAGAAGGTGAAAGCATATCTCAAAAAGTAATGGGCAAAGTAAAGCCTGATGCACCACTAAAAAACAAGATTGATTTTGCACAAAAAAAATTACAATTCCAAATTTCCAAGCTAGAAGGAATTAATGAAAAATTACAGAAAAAACATGATGTTATATTTGAAAAAATAGTTAATGCTCAAAGAAACAACAAAACCAGTTATGCACAAGCATATGCAGGAGAGCTAACTCAAGTAAGAAAAATGAAAAACATGGTTAGTGGAGCAAAATTATCCATGGAGCAAGTAAAACTTAGACTAGACACAGTTTCAGAATTGGGAGATGTAGTAGTTACTCTTAGCCCATGTATGGCAATCATAAAGGGATTAAGTCCATCACTCAGTGGAATTATGCCTGAAGCAAATGCATCAATGCAAGATTTATCACAAATTCTCGGAGATGTAATGTCTGGATCATCTGTAGGTATTGGAGATAGTTTGAGTGTCTCTCCTGAGACTAATGCAGATACACTAGCAATCTTAGAAGAAGCACATAGTGTAATTGCAGGTCAAACAAAGTCATCCATTCCAGAGGTACCAGATTCACTAAAGCAACAAATCGTTGAGAAAAAAACAGACATTTTCATCTAATCAATTTTAAAAATTAATTGATATTCTCAATCGATAAAATATGGACATGGATTGACTAGACTAAAGAAACATTTTAAACAATTAACTATTTTTTATAGACATGAACAAAATCGCATCAGTGATTTTATCCATTATTGTTCTAGGGAGTTTACCCTTAGCTTTTGCAGATTCTGATAAAGATTCAAAATTAGAATTTGCAGGAACTCTGGAAGAAACTTTAGGACATTTTTGGGCATTAGAAATGAATCTTGATGAAGCCAATTCAGAACTAGCATTAGTACATGCAACACATCCAATTTCAGAATTATTTGAAACGATGAGTGCTCACCTGGAAGGTAATCCAGAATTTAATGAAAAACTTGAGAAGACACTGTTTGAATTAAAGAGTAAAGCAAGCACTGAAGTTACTAGAAGTGATGCACAATCTGCAATAGATGAAGCTAAAGAAATAATTCAAGAAGCTAGAGATATTGTAGTTGGAGAACAACTAAGCAATGATTCATCATTCAAGGCACAATTAGTCAACGGTTTACTTGAAACATCCAAAGTTGAATACAAAGAGGCAATAGAGGATGGAATGATTGTAGAGATGGCAGAATTTCAAGATGGTTCAGCATTTATTTGGAGATCACAACAAATCTTTGAAGAAATTAGAAACGACATTGAGAATTCAGGGGATGTTGATGACTCCTATGTTGAAATTTGGTTAGCATATGATCAAAGGGCAGACCCAACAATTGTCAATGAGTATGTTAATGACATTATTGAAGAATTTGAAATGCTTAGTGGAGTTGAATCTACTGAATCAGAACACATGGAAGAAGTTTTTGGAAATGACTCAGCAATTGTTGTAGAGTTAGATGAAACATTATCCATTCAATCTGAGAAACCAGGTAAAATGGAAATGGATGAACCAAAAAAAGTGGAATTAAAATTTTTAGCTCCATTAAAACAAATCAATGAAGGGGTTACACCAGAAAATATCAAATGCAATTCGTCATTTGAATTAATTTTCAAACCATCAGGTGATCCGGCATGTGTGAAAACTACTAGTGTTCAAAAATTAGTTAGTTGGGGATGGACCCAATAACATTTTTTATTTTTTCAAACATAGTATGAATGATTTTCCAGAAGTTAAATAATCTCATGCCTAATTACGGTTGTTATAGCCATTAATTTTTTTATTCACAATAGAAAAAGTGTGACAAGAATTTACAGTTTATTTTGATTTCTTTTTACTTTTTTGAATTAAGATTTTTTTAATTCTAGATATAGTAGGATAGCTATATCCACGTCTACGGTAATTTGCAATCATCATTTTCCAATTTTTTAATCTCCATTGTGCT
>JABDKK010000159.1 GCA_013002265.1 Candidatus Nitrosopumilus sp.
AGCAATACTTGTCCCCATTGCGGAAAGGACATCTCGCACACATAAAAATAATTGATCCTAAAAATAACATTGAAAATTTATCGTTCAATCTCTACAAAAATATAGTCTTTTTTTGATTGTGGAATCACTGTCATTATTTCATTTTCAATTACATCCGTAATGGTTTCAATTCTATCCGTATCTAGTTCATCAATTAGATTGACTTCGATTCCAACTATAATTGTTGTAGGACTAAGATGCATGGTCTTCATGTTAATGACTTTGTGGACTTCGGGTATTTTATTCACCAAAGATAGAATTTTATTTTTTTGTTCTTCAGAAACTGATTCTCCCAACAGTAAACCTCTGTTTTCTTTTGCCAAGAAAAATGCAAAAGACATCAGTAAGACTCCGATGATGATAGAACTAACTGCGTCAAATTGAGAATTACCTGTAATGTCTGTTAACAAAATACCTACTGCCGCAATTACAATTCCAAACAATGCAGCAGTATCTTCAACTACTACTGTTAGAAGCGAAGTATCCTTACTATTTTTGAATTCTTTTCGCAAGTTTGAAAAACTAGCTTTATCTCCACGTTCCTTTATTGGTTTTTTGAAATGAATGATTGCAATTCTTAATGCATTAGCTTCAAATCCAAAAGCTATGGCCAATACTATGTAATTGATCATGGGATTTTCTAAATGATGTCCTTCACCTAATAACGATGAAAATCCTTGCTCTAATGATAAAATCCCTGAAATCCCAAAGATCATTGTAGCGACAATAAATGACCAAAAGAATTGTGATTTTCCATACCCGAATTGATGCAAATCTGTCTCGGGTTTTTTGCTTAATCTAATCCCTACTAGTAGGAGTATTTGGTTTACCGTATCTGATGCAGAATGGTAAGACTCTGCCCACATTGAGGCACTACCAGTCATACCTGCTGCAATAAATTTTGTAATTGCAATTCCTAGATTTCCAAATAGTGCGGCATATACTGCTTTAGTAGAACCTCCTGCCAAAACTATTCTTTGGTTACATCCTTGTTTGAGTTATTTTCTTTCTCTATCTTCTTTTCAATATCATCTGTTTCTTTCTCTATCTTCTTTTCAAGATCCTCGTGCTTTTCTTCAATTTTTTCTACATGGACTTTGATTTTTTCATTAATTTGGTCTTCAATTTTTTCTTCTAGCTTTTCATCAGCTGATGGCATGATTTTTCTTTTGATTAAGAATAAGATTCGTAATATTGCTTCAACTATTATTGCATATATTACAAATCCTATAATTTTGCCCAAAAATGGAATAAAGTCATATGCTCTTTCGATTACGTCCTTAGGTGTGAAGAAAATATTACTTGTGAGAAAAATACCTAATAATGCAAATGGGATTAATTTTGCAAAATCTTTTGCAAGATCTTCTTTGTAATAAGCTGAAATTCTTACTGTTACTACAAGAGATATTACAATTAGAAAAACATGCTCTTTTGGAATATCTGGTGCCATAAAGAACAAAAATGTGGAATAAACAACAAACCAAACTAAAACAACTAAGGGGAAAACTATGACATATTTGAAAACATAAGCAATAATTGATGTTGCTTTTTTACCATCTGTTTGATATTTTTTGAGGCCGAGTGGAATCATTTCACGTCTTGCCAAAAATCTATAAAAATTCCAAATGAAAATTCCATAAACTACCATTCCAATCGAATATGCAATTAATTCTGTAAATGATACCTCAACTCCAAACTGACTAGTAATGTTTTCAATATCTGTAAATGGTGCAATTAAATTATCATCAATTGTAATCCCACCAATTGTAACTAAACTGATTGAAGCATTCATGTCGTTTTCAGATAATCCGAATGCGGGGATAATGATGGGAATTAAAAATAACAAGAATACGATACCTGACAGCTTCAAAATTATCAATATGATTCACTCCTCAAGATGTAAATACTTTTTACATATTTTACAAAATTTCATGCTTCTCTTGAAATTTAATGTTGCACTTAGTTGATAAAATAAAGTCTACTTGATTAAATTCAAGATAAAGTCATTATGATCATACTTATAATACTCTTCAAAAAAAAATCATTCAATGACTAAAACAATAC
>JABDKK010000183.1 GCA_013002265.1 Candidatus Nitrosopumilus sp.
AAACAATACTGTGCTGTTTCGCCAGGATTGACAGACTCAAAAGCGCTTGCAGAGATTTGTGATGCGTGCATGTCGTTACCGTGTCCAGTAACTTCATCATCTGGAATTGTAAGTGTCATTTTTACAACATCGCCTTGTGTAACTCTTAGTGTTGGTCCTGGGACTTGTCCACTAAAGGTCATTGCGTTGAAAGTTTTTCCTCCCATAATTGGAAGTTCAACACTTTCACCAGTCAAGTTAAACTCAACTACTGTACGACCAGAAGATTCTAGTGCACCACAATCAGTTTCTGCGAATGCTTGAGGCATTACAAGCTGTAAACCGCCCATATTTCTGATCTGGTCCATGACATTAACATCTAATTTAGATGAGTCAAGAGATTGACCAGCAATCTGGGTTTGTGTGTATGTGCTTCCGAATAGAGTTGCTCCCATTACAGCTACTGCTGCAATTGTAAAGAGAGTACTTAATCTTCTATTCATTACAAAAATGAACTCTATAGCATATATAAAATTAGCATTATTTACAAGGTTAACATAATATTTTTCAAGAATTTTTGGCTGATTATAAGTCAATTTAGCGGAATTTGTACAAAGTCACAAATTCTCAATATTTAGTATGGCTAAAACATGATTAGCCAAATATTTTTTGATTAAGCAAATCAATTTCCTTTCTTTGTCCCAAGCCAGTCATTCCACCCAAGCCATCCTACATTTTTGTATGTTCTATTGGGGGTTGTAGGTATATCTGAAGGCAATGAGTATGTTTTGTAGTACTTTACCCATGCAAGATGACTCTTTAATTTTAATTGTCTTGCATATTGTCTAGCTTTTTTAAAAGATCTAAATTTTTTATTTTGTGGGGCTATTGTGTATGTCCCAAGCCAATCCCCAAAACCTCTCCACTCTTTTGTATAGTGTTGTCTTGGCACTGATGGAATGTCTTTTGGTTTTTTCTTTGATTTACAATAGTCTAGCCAATCATAATATGATTTCAAATTAAGTGATTGTGCATATTGTCTAGCTTTTTTAAAAGATCTAAATTTTTTATTTTGTGGGGCTATTGTGTATGTCCCAAGCCAATCACCTAATCCTTTCCACTCTTTTGTATAATATTGTCTTGGAACAGATGGAATGTCTATTGGTTTTTTCTTTGATTTACAAAATAAAATCCATTCTCTTTCATTCTTTAATTGTAAACTATGGACATATTTTCGTGCATTTTTAAATGATTGAAATTTCCTTGTCATGATTTTTGATATATTGAAATGACACTTATCATTTAAAAACTAACAAATTTTTATCTGTTGTATTTCATAATTAGAAAAATTATATGATTTTAATAGTTGCATATGTTGATATTGCAACATCACTAAATTGTGTAGTAATTAATATTTTATAATTTCCTTTATGTGCATCTTTATCTATAATAATTGTCACCGGAATTCTTACTAATTCATCTGTAATAGTTGTAACATCCGATATTGTATTTACAATAATTGACTCTGAATTAGTATTTCCAGATAATGTCACATCTAATTCTTGATTAGACTCAGGCATGATATTAACAAAGATTTCTTTTTTCTGCCCTTGCTTAATTTCAATTTCCTTCTCATCTAAGGTCATAGTTAGAAATAATGGAATAGTTTTGTCTAAAACTCCTATGTTATTTTTAGCCCATTCGGTAAACCATACTTGATCATTTAGGATTGTAAATCCAAAGCTTTGTGATGTTCCACAGTCAGTCATTTCTCCACAATCTGACCATCCTGGATTTTTTGATGGTATTTCATACTCGATTAATGATTCTGTAGTAGGATTAAACACTGCTAATCTATTAGCTGTTTGTTGATTAAACCACATGTTTCCATCAGAATCAAATGCATTCCAATATGGTCGAGATATTGGTGTTTTAATTAATCCTGAAGCATTTCCAAATGTCCAAACTGGAGGTTCTGATGTAATAAATTCAACTACTTTTCTGTCCTCTGGATTAAAACTAAAAAATGAACTACTGGCAGTATCTGCAATCCAAATTTTACCTGATGGGCCTATGGATACTCCATTAGGAGCATTGATCTTTAAAGGAAGAGAGAATTGTTCAAATTCTTGATTCATGGAATTTGTTTTTACCAATATTGCGTCTTTTTGATATTTCCACATGACAAACCAAACATTTCCATCATTGTCTACTGCTGTTTGACTTGTAAAGAAACCATTTGGAGTAGATATTGATGAATGTGTTATAGTATCCTTGTCTAAATCTTTGTGATTTACAACTACAATTCTGCTCCCTGTAAAATCATTTATCATGAAATATCCTTCATAATATCCAATTTTTTGAGGAAATGCATTCTTTACATCTCCTGGAAAAGGAAATTTAGAATATGTTTTATCTGAAATTGAAAATTTCCAAAGGAAATCATTTATTTCATCTGTAAACCAAATTTCATTATCTTCTGTGTATATTATTCCCCACATCATGGAAACTGCTTTTAAATTCCACAAATCATTTTCATATTCTATAAATTCTTCAGATATGGGATCAAACATTGTTATATTTCCAGTATTTGTTTGTAGAAACCAAACTTTTCCATTGGAATCTGTAATTATTGAAAGTGGTTGTGTACAAGGGGTAGGAATTTCAAATTCTTTAATGAATGGGGTCTCTTTTACTCCTGGTATGCCGCAATGTTGATCTCTATCTTTTGGAGGGTAATTGTCTGCAGGTGTTCCAGTAATTTCTACTACCTCTTCCTCAAAATTTTCTATTATCTGGCCTGTCATTCTGACCCCTTCTTTGGACTCTTCAATTGAATTTGAAATGTTATCTACTGGACTTACAGAGATTTCTTCATAAATTGTAAAGATAGTAACAACTGCAATCAATATTGAAAATCCAACAACAAAATACCTAGTATTTGATTTCTTCATAATCAAACGTGATAATCTGTAGTTATAATTGATAAGAATGTTTTATCATTGTACTAGGACTAACAATATTTTTTGTAGCAATCATTGTTTGGATAAATTTACAAAACTCTCTTTTCCTACTAATTTACCAAATAATCAGTGTTGATTTGTATTTTACTTAAAAACCCCCCAAAAATAATAATTTTCATTTTTGTATTGTTGATACTGCCATCAATTTTCACAAATTCATATGCACATCTTGAACAAAGCACCTCAGGGGGAGTGATGCAAGGGGATTACTTCTCATACATTGGATTTGATCCTAGAAATCCTGCACCTGATGAACGTACAAAGATTCTCTTTAGCATCCAAGATGAAAATGGAAATGATATGTATGATATAGAAACCATGGTTGAAATTTACAGTGATAGCATGGGGAAAAGAATATTCTATGAACCTTGGATAACCCGAAATATTGGGGATTTTGAGATACCTTTTGTTTTTGAAAAATCGGGAACTTATCAAATAATACTTAGTATATCTGATGTAAAGAATCTCAAAGAACACGTTATTTCACCACGTTCTATGCCATCAAGTTCGTCTGACTGTGATTGTACTAGAATACTATTCAATATTTCAGTATCCGAAAACTGGAATGATATTTGGAATTCTTTGATGATAGTTATTCTGATATTACCATTTAGCGTTTTTGGATATGCCCTATGGAATAACTACAAAAACAAAAGAAATTCAAATCAGAAATTTACCAAATATGAAACACTTCGATATGTTATCATGTTTTTAGCATTTGCAGGTGGCTTGATTCATTTATCAATTTATGTAGATCATGCACCTCTTCGAATAGAATATGGAATGTTTCTACTACTAGCTGCAATATCTCAAATTGGATTTGGAGTGTTGCTTTTGTCCACTGTATTATCTGCTCCAAGTATGTTGAAAAAAGATATGAATTTTCATAAACGAAACTTGGTAATTTACTTATTTGGTTTAATTGGTTCTGTAGTATTAGTTGGGCTTTACATTTATGCTGTAAGTTATCCGCCACCACTATCTCCTGAAAACCATCCTGAGCATATTGACATGGCAGGAATCATTGCTAAAATCTTAGAACTATCTTTGATTGGTGTCATCATATATGTAATGAATTGGGAAAATAAACAAAAAAGAATTATCAAAAATAATAACAACTAAAGATTTTATTATCTAATTAGATATTGAAGTTTAGGTTTTGTAAATACAATTACTGTCATGATGCATGTTGCAAAAACAATTGACACTAGCAATCCAAATTCTGGAATAACTGTATTGTGGTATTTTTCAATAATTGGACTGTAACTAGCACCTGGAGCAATACCTCCACCAATTATGTAGATGTTATTGTTTACTGTTACGGCATCTAATCCATGTCTGGGTATTGGCAATGGTTGTTGTTCAAACCATCCTTGGTCTGGAATGTATGCCTCATTTTCAGAAAATGTACTGGCGTATCCTTCTCCCCCAAAAACAAAGATTGCACCATTTAGTGTAGCAGCTGCTAATCCACTTCTGGCAGTAGGAAGTGGCTCTAATTGACTCCAACTGTCTGAAAAATAATCATATGCTTCTGTGGCATCAAGATTGTTTTGACCGTCTCTGCCTCCTATAATGTACATCTGCTCATCAAGAACTGCTGCACTGTGATGTTCTCTAGGTGTTGGCATATCTGCTCCTTTATCCCAAGATTTAGTTAGAGGATCATAAACTTCATTTTCAAAACGAGTGTTTTCATTGTAACCCCCTGTGGCATATAATTTTCCATCAAGAAACCTTGCAGTCAATGCACCTCTTGGAGTAGGCATGTTTTCACCTTTTGTCCATGTGTCTAATTCTATATCATAAATCCATAATTCATTTGATGGTTTCCATCCATCTTGATAACCTCCAACCACGTACAATTTTTCATTGTAAATGTCTGCTCCTGCATGATGTGTTGCAGTTGGAATAGAGGATCCTTTTTCCCATCCATCTTTTTCTATATCGTAAATGAACATTGAATTATCTGCAAGTTCTTTATTGTTCAAGCCTCCTATGACATAGATTTTATTGTCATTTGCAACAGCTTTTGACTCAGATCTAGGCTCTGGCATGTTGGTTAGTCTTTCCCAACCTTCTGATGGCTCTTCTGCAAAGATATTCAAAATAGGGAAAAGCAAAAAAATCATTCCAAATAATACTAGTTTCAATTACTCATATTGAAATTATTTGATTAAAGACCTTTCTGATTTAATTATTCTAAATAGAATATTTTTTGGAATAGTAGAACACTAAAACAAAGAGATCATTCATTAATCAAATTACTTTTTCATGATATATGATATTGGAAAAGTCTATGAAAATTTTAACATGTATTCAAAAATCCCCAAAATCAATAAAAGAAATTTCATCAGAAACAAATATTCCAATTTCTTCTGTTTATAGAATAATACAGATATTTGAAAATAATGACATGTTATTGCTAAAAGGTGATATTGCTATTGCAAAATTTAGACTCTTTCAATCTAAGGGAAATTTCGATATGTTACACAAAAAATTATATGAACTTTTTCTAAGTTAATGGAATTTTTGATAATTATAAAATAAATTGAAAGTTAAATTTAAAGGAGTTTTATAATTTGAAACAAATTTGTAAAAACTGTAAAAAAGAATTTGATAATATTGGTAGTGATTTTTGTTCATCACAATGCCATACACCTTTTTTAGTAAAATGATCTAAAATATGCAGATCATTATAGACCTTAATTAGATCAATTCTAATCTATTCCTATATTTGAAATTAGGTGCATTCTATTCCAAGTTTATCAAATAACAGTTGATGTTCTTCACAATCTATAGATTGTGAATAATCATTAATTTTAATCAACATTCCATTTACAAAATCTATACACTCTTGCATTGATGAAAAACCCATATCAAACAAATCCACACAGATTTTTTCAGGATCTACATTTCTCATTTCTATTTTAGATGTTGACTCTGTGTCCAAATTTAATTGAAAAACTAAAAGAGCAATTATTGATGAAATAGAAATTCCTGCAATAATCAAAAAAATATATCTCAATAAATTAAATATTGATTTATCATCTAAAGAATTTTCTCTATTTGAGTAATTTTCTATAATATCCACAGTCAGTTGATCAACACATGAAAGTTGATAATTGTCTTAACATGTTCTCCAACTTAACATCAATATCGTTTTGATAATTGTACTAGTATATTTAGAATATTTAAGATGGAAATACTCCAATTTGGACATCATGCGATTTATCAGTCAGAAAAATATCAAAAAAACCTTTATGAAAAAAAATATTAGATTTTTTCTAATATTTACAATGTTTTTATCATTATTACCTTCCTCTGTTATATCTGCACAAGAAATATCCATAGAAGACTTTGTTACATACTCAAAACAGAGTAATTTCATTAAAGAAATCCCTCTTCCAACTGAAGAGTTTGGATTACGAGGAATAACTACCGACACAAATGGAAATCCATGGATGTATTATGCCACACAAGACACAAGTTCAATATTCAAATTTGATGTGGTTACTGAAAAATTCTCAGAGTATATCATTACAGAAATAACCAAAACAGATGATTTGATCATTAATCTTTCTGGAGGAAATATTGTTTATGATGAATTAAGAAATTATGTATGGTTTACTGATGCTAGAACTAATACTATTGGTAAATTCATTATAGATGATGAAAAAATCCAATTAATTGAAATCCCCACTGAGAATTCTGGACCAATGGGATTGATTATTTCTCCTGATCAATCAAAACTTTGGTTTACTGAATTAAGTTCCAATAAATTTGCAAGTTTGAATATTGAATCTAATGAGATTAAAGAATATTCTTTAGATGAAAACAGTGGACCTACATTACTTACATTTGATGAAGATGGCGCTTTATGGATAACACTTTCTTATGCACGTAGTGTCTTGAAAATTAATGTAGACAATATTGTATCTGAAGAAAACCCAACTATCTCTAAAATAGCTCTTCCAAAACCAGATTTTTTTGCTCCTTTTGGAATTGAGATTTTTAATGATTCTCAAGATGTAGAAAAGATAGTTTTGTCTGATCATGGATCTAATAGGGTGATTGTCTCAGAGACTGATTCTAGTTTGAAAGACTATGTTTCGTTATGGACATCTGTTGATGATCCATCCTCTCAAACTTTGCCTAGTCAAATAGTTTCAGATGGGTCTGGAATCATTTATTTTGCTCAACATGTTGGAAACAAAATTTCAAAAATTGACAAATCAGGGATAATTACAGAATACGAAATTCCTACAGGACCTCTTACTACTACCATCTATCTTAGCGTACCAGAAGATGGAAAGAAAGTATGGTTCACAGAGGTCTTAGGAAACAAAATTGGATATCTTGACACTTCTATTACAATTCCTTTTAATATTCAACCAATTAATGAAGAGATTACTTTTACAGAAACCAAAAAATCTGAACAGATCACATTTGAAATTAACAGTTTGGAGGATACTTCTGAATTACTATCACTAGACATTGTAAATCTCTCCTTGACAGGCATGACTGATTCAGGACTAGATGGTATTTCTTATACCATAAGTCCTGATGTGATAAACTTGAATCAGAACAAAAAAGTAACACCAACTTTGAGTATTAATGCTGATCAAAATATTAAATCTGGAATTTATCAAATCATGCTTCAGGTCTCTGCATCTGAAACAACAGATGAAACAATGAAAATAACAAAACTTTATCCATTGACATTAACTGTAGATTTACCAAAATCTGAAGTTCCTTTAACTAATTCAGAAAATAATGTAGATCAAGATTCAGAATTTTCAATCAAAGACATAATTCAATCTGCTGCAATTGTTGCAATCATTGCTATGTCATCATTATTGGTATATCACAAAATTAAGATGTATAGAGAGAAAAATCAAAAAAGGTAAGATGTTTATGAAAACCACTCAGAAAATTTAATTTATTTCAATAATTCTTAGTGAACCCCTTTCCTATCTCACTTATTTTAGTAGTGGTTATTTTCTTTCAGTCATACTTGGACTTTTGATATTTGTTTTGCCCTTTATCATTGTAGACATTCGAAATCGTAGAAAACAATAATTTCTTCACTTGTGTCTATTTTCATCCCCAAAAAAGTGTCTGGAACTGAAAAGATTCAACTTTTTTATTGGAAATAGATATTTTTACAAATGTAAGATATTAACAATAAATATCTCTTTTAATTTATGATGTCATGGAAATTAATTTTTTCCAATAGGAAATGAATTTTTTTAAAAACTTTTTTCTTAGAAAACATGTTGGACTTCCATTATTAGTAATGGCAACAATGTTTTTGATTTATTCTAGATTTCAAGAATCTACTATAATAAGTCCTGATGTTTTACAAGTTTTAGAACGGTTAGCAATTGGATTTTATTTAGTCATTTCATTATCAATTGTTATTTTATTCATGGGTTTGCATTCTTATCATAAGAACTCTGCTCAACAAAATAACAATTCGTTACAATTTATTATATCCAGCCTTTTTTTGCGTAAACGTTCTAAGAAGATTTTTTGGATTACTTTTTTTATTTATGGTGCTTTCTTTTCACTGGCATCTGGTACTCTTATCTATCAGCCAGATGTCTCATTTTCTCTTCATTATGGTGCTGATGTTCCTTCAGCTTTCATTGCACCTTGCTGTGATCCTCTAGGTTATATGCCTAAAATCATCGTTTATCTTACAGACAATGTGGGATTGCAAATAATTCCCATAAACCTCCTTTTGCAGATTACTGTTTCATATCTTGTAGCCTTTAACATGACTATCGCCATTCCTGCAATATCATTATCCAAGAAAACTGGAGGTTTTTGTGGAACGGGCACTGTTTCTGGAT
>JABDKK010000194.1 GCA_013002265.1 Candidatus Nitrosopumilus sp.
GGTTTAGTTTCTGCTGGTTTTACTTCAGCTGGTTTAGTTTCTGCTGGTTTTACTTCAGCTGGTTTTGCTTCAAATCCTTTTGGCAAAGTGCCTTTTGGTTTTGTTGTTGCAGCAGGTCTTTCAGCTGGTTTAGTTTCTGCTGGTTTAGTTTCTGCTGGTTTAGTTTCTGCTGGTTTTACTTCAGCTGGCTTTGCTTCAAGTTGTGTTGATAATTTGGAGAGTTTTGCCTCTAATTCTGCAATTTTTTTTTCAAGATCTTTTTTCGTACTTGCCTTGCGTTTTGCTGCCATTTCTTAGAGTAAATAACGCATTGTTTATTTACATTTTGATCAGTCTTAATTTTTTTAGCAATTTAATTCCAAAAAATAAGGATAATTTGTAAAAATTTCATTACTTTTTAAAACAAATTCCAATGTGAATCATTTCAGAATCAATCTGGTTCCCAAAACTGCATCACATACATGCAATTATTACATCGCCATAATTTGACATGGATCCCATTATCCGTATCTGCAAAATATTTTCCATTTTGCATTTTTCCAACTCGTGGGAGATAATTTAATTCAGGATTTTCAAGCCACTCATTTTGCTGACAATTAGGGCATTTAATTTTAGGAGACACAAATAGAATTAAACAAAGTTGAATATTACTTTTAAAAATAAGATTATAATTAATTCAAAATAAAAAGTAAAAATATCAATTATTCTAGTCCCAATTGAGGACCAAGTACTTTGACAAGATCCTCTTCTTTGGTCATAGAAAAGATTACAACTAAATCAGTAGCAGAAATCAACCCAACAATTTTGTTATTTTCCAATACAGGGAATTTATGAAATTTTTTTTCAGTCATCAAATGCGCAACTTCCAAGAGAGAAGTGTCAGGGGTGATGCAAATTGGGGATGGAGTCATAATGTCTTTGATGGAGATATTTTTTTCATGGTCAAAAACCAAGGCACTTGTTACAAGATCTTTTTCTGTAATTATTCCAACCAGTTTATCACCGTCCAAAACCATCAACGAGCTAATATCTTTTTCATAAAAAAATTTAGCAGCACTTTGAATAGATTCTGAGGATTGTATTGTATGAATTTTTTTTGTCATGAATAGACTAACTGGGATTAGAGATTTTGTCATGACTGACAACAACATAAGGAGAATATAAGAAATACACCAAAATTTTAAAATCAAATAGGAAATTAGTTATTTAGAATATGTTGATTTTTCATGAAAAATAGAAAATAAGGATGTTATTGAATTAGAAACCTTTTGGAAGAGTACCTTTTGCTGGTTTTGGTGGAGCTTGTTGTGGTGGTGGAGCTTGTTTTGCTTCTAAAGCTAAGCCCTCAACGCTCATGTTGACTCCACTAAACCCTCCAAATGTTTTGTCAGCAGGATGATATGCTAGTCTTGCTCTTGTTGCAAAGTATTGGTTTGATGGTTGTGTGTAACCGGTTACTTTGGCTTTTTGATCATTCCAGTTTGTTGTTGGAACTGTTCCGACTGGAGCATATTTTCTAACAAAGTATCTGTTGGGAGCTGGAGAATAACCTGTAACCTTTGCTCTGTACTGATGGAAATCAGTCATGGGAGCGTTTTGGTATGCATCCTCTAATGCATCTTGGAATGTTGCTGGAGGTTGTGATTTTTCAGCTGGTTTAGGTGCTTCCTTTGGTTTAGGAGCTTCTGCTGGTTTAGTTTCTGCCGGTTTTGCTTCAAATCCTTTTGGCAAAGTGCCTTGTGGTTTTGTTGTTGCAGCAGGTCTTTCAGCTGGTTTAGGTGCTTCCTTTGGTTTAGGAGCTTCTGCTGGTTTAGTTTCTGCCGGTTTTGCTTCAGCTGGTTTAGAGTCTAGCTGAGTAGAAAGTTGATTTAGTTTTGTTTCTAATTCGGCAATCTTTTTTTCAAGATCTTGTTTAGTTTGCTTTTTAGCAGCTGCCATTATTCAGAATGAGCAATCTGGGGTTTATGTACATTTGGGTTGAATACCACAACTAAACTTGATCAAGTTTTATATGCACAGAGGATCTACTGTTGTTATGGATGACTTTGAGAAGGAATATCCCGAATTTGATTGGAAAAACACACCTGCATACAAACATCCAGGAGGCAAAGATTGTCCCTGTCCAAAGCACGAATACATTAGAGAACAGATCAATTTTACAAAGCAAGTTAACGAAAAAGGAAAAGAACCATCCAAAGTCACACTAAAGTTTTGTCCAGATCATTATAGAGTATACATGGAAGAAGTAATTCCTGCAATGCCTCTAAAGTACAAAATTTTAACAAAGATTGCATTAAAACTTGGTGCAATTCAAGTTGAGCAATTAAAGTATATGGAATCAGAGTTGTGTTTTTACTGCAAATTTGGATCGGGTGGACATGACAAAAAGACAGAACTTCCACCCATGTAATTATTCAGGGCTTAACAAAATTTTTGGTTTATTTGGAGTATCATGATGACATCTCTTTCCACATAATGGACATCGCTTTCTATCAAGAAATATACATTGACAAATATGAGAATCAAGATACGATTTTGCAGGTTTGTTTGGCTCACCAGTTCCATTACAAAAAGGACATTCTGAGCCCAATAATTCTATGGTTCCATTTCCCTTACAAACCGCACATTTGTTATCGGTCAATACTGCTTGTCGTATTAATGAGAACTAATAAATCAATTTGGGTTGTATAGTTCTACCCTTTTTAATATACAATGGCTGACAACTTTATGAAAACTGAGACATTCAACGATAGTACTAGTTAGATGGATATTCCAACAAAGAAAGAACTTACAATATACAAAAACTTCAATCAAAACTTTTAATCAATTTAAGAATTTTATAAATGACGGAAGTATGGTCGGTTTCAATTTCGGTAGTAACCATTAACAAGTATTTTTCATTTATTGGAAATGTAATTCGTTTTATCCTATCGTATTCTGCCATTGCATATTTAGCACTACCTATTTTATGTTCAATGTTTTTTCTGGTTTGCCATCTTTGACTAGCATAATAATGCATCATTTTAAGTTCATCATCGTCAAGGATGGGTGTAGTTCCTTCACTGAAACCTCCCACAACCTTTTCACCAGCATTATTTTGAATTGCTGCATAGCGAATAGTAGAATCAGTTTTCAGTACATCCCTAAACAAAATATCCAAATCCATGACCTACTCACAATGCTTTTGAACTTAAGCATTTAGAATCAGTTGCTTGATTGACACTAATTTCCTTCAGGTTTTTCTTGAACAAGGGATAATGTCAACTCCAATACTGCGTTTTTTACTTGAATTAAAATTGCATACACTATACAAGATTACGTAATAATCCTTGGTGCTAATCAACCTAAATTAACCAATTAGTGAGAATCAAAATGCATTTGTTAAAAGAGTTTTAAGATAATCTGCTATTACTCAAATCCAGTTAAGCTTATACTGGATTTAACTTAAGAGGGAACGTGCCAATACAAGACATTCATGAGTTTGTAAAAGAATTGGAAAAAGGAGAAGAGTTAAAACGAGTAAAAATTGAAGTTGATTCAGATTTAGAAATTGCTGAAATTTTAAGAAGGGAGATGTATGCAAATGGTCCAGCAATTCTTTTTGAGAATGTAAAAGGATATGACATGCCAGTTCTAGGCAATGCATTTGGTTCAATGAAGAGATTAGAGATTGGACTAGAAATGACAGATTTCACAGAAATCGGACAAAGGATAGTAGATATGACAAAGATGGATATTCCATCAGGTTTTCTAAATAAAATTAAAAAACTTCCAGAACTCTCAAAGATGACAGCTTCTTTTCCAAAATCAGAATCAAGTGGACCAGTTACAGAAATTACTTCAACTAGTGCATCATTTGATGAACTTCCTATTCTAAAATCATGGCCTAATGATGCAGGCAGATTCATAACATTAGGATTGGTTGCAACAAAACATCCGGAGACAAGAGTGAGAAATCTCGGAGTTTACAGAATACAAATCATTGATAAAACTCATGCGCTAATGCACTGGCAAAAACACAAAAGAGGGGCTCATCATGGAGATATTTCAAAAGACAAAGGAGAAAAAATTCCCACTGCCATTATTATTGGAGGAGAACCAGCAACAGTGTTTTCATCAATTGCTCCAGTTCCAGAAGGACTAGACAAATACTTGTTTGCAGGAATTACAAGAAAAGAAGGTATCAAAACAGTAAAATGCAAAACAATTGATTTGGACGTTCCTGCTAATGCAGAAATTGTTTTAGAAGGATATGTAGATCATGCAGACATTAGAGATGAAGGACCATTTGGAGATCATACAGGGTACTATACACCAGTTGAACCATACCCAACATTTACTCTAACAGGAATTATGAGGAGAAAAGACCCAATCTACGTCACCACAGTTGTTGGAAAACCAATTTTAGAGGATGCATATATTGGAAAAGTAATTGAAAGATCCTTTTTGCCATTGATCAGAATGTTTCATCCAGAAGTAATTGATTTTAGTATGCCACCTTCTGGATGGTTTCAAGGATTTGCAATTGTTTCAATAAAAAAAAGGTATCCAGGTCAAGCAAAAAAAATAATGATGGGGTTATGGGGAATGGGGCAACTCTCACTTACAAAGACTTTGGTAGTAGTTGACGAGGATATCAACGTTCAGGATATTAACGACGTAATCTGGGCAATAACAACTAGAGCAGATGCTGCTAGAGACACCTTAATCATCAATAATACCCCAACTGATACTTTGGATCCTGCATCCCCATTGGTCAATCTAGGATCAAAGATGGGAATTGACGCCACGCAAAAAACAAAAGAAGAGGGGTATGAAAGAGAAATTCAAAAACAAGTAAAAGTTGATAAGAAAACAGAAAACCTAGTTAATTCAAAATGGTCTGACTATAATTTATGATAGAGTTACCGGATTATAGAAATTATCTCTCTCTTCAACTTGATAACCAATTTGATGGATGGCATCAGTAATTATTTTATCAGTCAGTTCAGTTGAGCGGGCACCAGTACATGATACAACTTCTTCACCAATTAATGTTCCACCAAAATCATCAGCTCCATAC